>NZ_JAGTPI010000031.1:0-70078 GCF_021147825.1 Pseudomonas quasicaspiana | reverse complement strand
CCCGCGATTCGGTCTGTCAGTCGATGAATATATTGCCTGTGCTGACGCGATCGCGGGCAAGCGCGCTCCTACAGGGTCCGTGTTTGCTGCGCGACAGCGTGGTGTCAGGGACACCGGGGCGACTCCCACAGGAAGTTCACACCGCACCTTTCCTACAGACAACAACATCGAACACCCCTTGACCGAACAAGCGGATGAGAAGCATTATCATCTGCTGCTTTTCTCGGTCGAGTACTCCCCCGGTGAGTCAATCGCGTTTAAACGAAGTATTCGTCTCTCACAGACCTATTCTGCTGCGCACCCTGCAGCGGATTGTCAGCAATCACAGCACCGCAGAAGACCTGCTTCAGGAAACCTATCTGCGCGTGACTGGCGCATTGAGCAATCGCGCCATCGAGCACCTTGAGCCATTCATTTTTCAGACCGCCCGCAACCTCGCGCTGGACCATTTGCGCGCCCGGCGCGTGCGGGAACGCTTGTTGGCCGAGGACGCAACGACCGCCGACATGGAAAACGTCAGCGCCTCGACGACGTCGCTGGAAGACGCAATCCACGCCAGGCGAATGGTCGAAGTGCTCAGTAAAAGCATCGCTACCCTGACGCCTCGCCAACAGCAGATTTTCAGCCTGAGCCGCCTCCGGGGTCTCAGTTATGTGGAAATCGCTGAGCAACTCGGCGTGTCCGCAAGCACCGTGCAGAAGGAGCTGAAATTGATCATGGCGATCTGTGTGGCGGTTGCAACAAGGCTTGACCACCCTTGAGCGTTCCAGCAGTCTGCGGCAAATCCGGCATCGGCCGACGACACACAAGAATAACCGAGGACTTCCCGTGAAGGACCCTGACCTCCATCGCGCGCGCACCATCGCTGAAGAGGTGTTGAGCGACAGCGTGATGGATCAAGCCTTGACCTGGCTGATTGAGCTGGATGGCAGTGACGCGCAACAGCAAGCCCGTTTTCAGGCCTGGCTGGCGGCCGACTCTGCCCACCGGGAGGCGTTTGCCAAGGTTCAGGCGATCTGGCACTCAAAACCGGTTGCCCTGGCGGCAGTCGAATTGAACGCCAGTCAGCCATCACGCTGGCGCCGCCTGCGCTCCCGCTGGATACCTGTGGCAACTGCCGCGATGCTGCTGATCGGCGTGTTCAGTTTCAGTAACCTGGGTCTTCGCCTGCAGGCTGATCACTTGACGGTGGTCGGTGAACGTCAGCGACTGCAACTCGATGACGGCTCCAAGGTGCTGCTCAACACCAACTCGGCATTTTCCAGTGATGTGACCGGCAAGAGCCGGGTCGCCAAATTGCTGCAAGGCGAAGCCTTCTTCGAAGTGCCGTTCAGCCAGGGTCAGCCACTGGAGGTACAGGCGGGCGCGGTGAGCATGCGCACCAATGACAGCGCCTTTGCGGTGCGCTACCTGGATGGCATTGCGCAGATTCAGGTGCAACGCGGGGCACTGGATGTGCGCGCCCCGCAAGGCAACGACGAAGTGAAGCTCGCAGGAGGTGACAGCATCCGGGTGGGGCCTGAAGGTTTCAGTCATCGCCAGAAGCTTGATCCGGGCAAGGATCTGGCCTGGATTCAAGGTCGTCTGGTGTTCGATAATTGCCCGATGGGTGAGGTCCTCGCCGAGTTGCGACGCTATTATCCCGGCTGGATCGTCAACACCAACAGCAAACTGGAAAGCGTTGCGGTGACCGGAAATTACCGCCTGGACAATCCAATGGACGTGGTCCGGTCGCTCGCGCATATCACCTCTTCCCAGCTGCATGAACTGCCTGCACTGGTCATTCTCAACTGAGCCGATTTATTTTTACTCGATAGTCATCCGTCGCGCGTCTCGTCTTAGCCAATGCAACTGATTCGTATTAACGGCAGCTGCTAAAACTAAAAAGACTGCACAACGGAGCCCCATCGACAATGCGTAATCCCGTCACGCCCCATGCGTCCCGCACCGCAGGGCTGCACAAGTCCGCCCTCTCGCTGTTGACCCTGGCGGTTCTGTCCGCTGCTGGCTGGTCCGGCGCTTTGCACGCAGCCAACGCCAGCGAAGCCGACACAACAACGGCATCGAACCGGACTGCCGGGGTTTACGCATTCAACATCTCGCAACAACCACTGACTACGGCGCTTAACGAGTTCAGCCGCATCACTGGCTGGCAGGTAGGGGTTTCTTCTGAGCTGGCCAACAACGTCACTTCCCCCGGCGCACGCGGTTCGCTATCACCTGCCAACGCACTGGAAAAACTGTTGGCCGGTTCGCACCTGAGCTACCGCACGATGGGAAACAACAATGTGGTGCTGGAAAAACGCAGCGACGGAGTTGTTGCACTGAGTCAGATCACGGTCAGCGCTACTCGCCAGGCTCAGGATATTGCGTCGGTACCCAGTTCGGTTTCGGTCCATGAACGTGCGGAACTGGATCGGCAGAACGTGAATACTATTCGTGACCTTGTGCGCTATGAACCGGGAGTTTCCGTGGGCGGTGCCGGTCAACGTTCGGGCACCACCGGCTATAACATTCGCGGCATCGACGGCAACCGGATCCTGACCCAGGTGGACGGCGTCGAAGTGCCTGACAACTATTTCTCCGGTCCGTATGCCAACACCCACCGTAATTACGTCGACCCGGAAATCGTCAAACGCGTCGAGATTCTGCGTGGCCCGGCATCGGCCCTTTATGGCAGCAGCGCCATCGGCGGCGCGGTCAGCTATTACACCCTTGATGCCGATGACATCATCAAGGACGGCAAGGACGTCGGCGCGCGCCTCAAGACCGGCTACAGCTCGGCCGATGAAAGCTGGCTCACCTCTGGGACATTCGCCGCACGCCAGGGTGACTTTGACGGTTTGCTGCACCTGAGCCAGCGCAACGGCCACGAGACTGAATCTTATGGCAGCACCGGCGGTACCGGCCTGGAGCGTACGCAGGCCAACCCCGAGGATGCACGCACCACCAACATTCTGGCCAAGCTGGGCTGGAACTATGGCGAGGGTTCACGCCTGGGACTGACCTACGAAAAATACAAGGATGACCGGGACACTGACCAGCAGAGCGCTGTCGGCGGGCTGTTCACTGGCGGGGTCGGTACCGGCCTGAACTTTTACCGTGGACGCACCGGGAACGACACTATCAGCCGCGAGCGGTTTGGTCTGGAAAACAGCTTCGAGCTCAACAGCCTGTTGGCGGATAACGTCAAATGGAGTCTGAACTATCAGATTGCCAAGACCGATCAAACGACACTCGAGCGCTACTTCCCGATCACGCGGGATGTGTGGCGCTCTCGAGAAACCACCTACAAAGAACGTCAGTGGATTCTCGATGCTCAGCTGGACAAGGCCTTCAGCATTGGCGACACCGAGCATCTGCTGACTTATGGCACCACCCTCAAGCAGCAGAAAGTCACCGGCCAGCGCAGCGGCGGTGAAGTCTGCGCGTCGACGGCGGGGTTCGGTACTTGCAGGGCAGTCGGCCAGGTGCTGCCTCAAAACACCCTGGCCCCTTCCAGTGACTTCCCGGACCCCACTATCAGTACCTACAGCCTGTTTGCACAGGACGAAATCCGCTGGAACGACTGGACGTTCCTGCCAGGCGCCCGCTACGACTACACCCGTCTGGATCCGCACATCACTCAAGAGTTTCTCAACACGGTGGGTGAGGATCGGGACAGCGTCAGTGACGAAAGCCAGAAATGGCATCGCGTGTCGCCCAAGCTGGGCGTGACCTATGCCTTCAATGATCAGTACACGTGGTACGGCCAATATGCGGAAGGCTTCCGCACGCCAAGCGCCAAAGCGCTTTACGGACGTTTCGAAAACCTGCAAAGCGGTTACACCGTCGAGCCTAATCCTGATCTGGAGCCGGAAAAGAGCAAGAGCTACGAAACCGGCCTCCGTGGCCGCTTTGAAGCAGGCACCTTCGACGTTGCAGTGTTTTACAACAAATACCGCGACTTCATTGATGAAGACCAGATTCAGCCTGGCACTGCTACCGGATCGACCTTCCGGGCGAACAACATCGCTCATGCGACCATCAAGGGCGTTGAACTCAAAGGTCGCCTGAGTCTGGATACGTTTGGCGCTCCAAAAGGCTTCTTTACCCAAAGCGCTATTACCTACCTGTATGGCCGTAACAACGACAGTGGCGAGCCGCTCAATAGCATCAACCCACTGACGGGTGTGTTCGGTCTTGGCTACGAACAGGATAATTATGGCGGGCTGCTCAGCTGGACGCTGGTCAAACGCAAGGACCGTGTGAGTGACCTTGAATTCAATGAGCCAGACGGTTCATCAAGCCAGTTCAAAACGCCGGGCTTCGGTGTGCTTGATCTTAGCGGGTACTACAAGGTCACCAACGATGTAACCGTGAATGCGGGCCTGTACAACCTCACCGACAAAAAATACTGGCTATGGGACGACGTGCGCGGCTATGACAGCGCAGGCGAAGCGGCCGTCACCGCTCCGGCCAACCTTGACCGCCTGACTCAGCCCGGCCGCAACTTCAGCGTCAACGTGGTCTGGGATATCTAAGCAATCCCCCCCCTTAAAGCGTGCCGTCGATGATCTTCGGCGGCATGTTTTTTTACGCTTCAAGGGTGAGTCATTCGTCTATTTAACATCCTCTCAATGTTTACCAGGGAAGAACCCAATGACCTCCGAGCAAAATCGCCCTGCCCTGCGTTCCCAGCGCCTGAACCAGATTACCCACGCGCCGCACGAGCAACTCGACAAGGCAGTAAAAGCCAATGCGCCCTTTGAAACGCTGGAAAGCTACAAGCGCTTCCTCGTCGCCCAGTATCTGTTTCAGGCAGAGCTGCAGGCTCTGTACAACGACCCCGAGTTGAAGAAAATCGTCCCTGACCTGCCTGCACGGTGCCGCGCAGAACAGGCCAAAGCCGATCTTGCCGACCTGAACACTGACACTCCACCCACTATCTCCGGTGCGGTGCACAACCCGACCAGGGCCCAGGCCATGGGCTGGCTGTTTGTGTCCGAGGGTTCCAAACTGGGCGCGGCCTTTTTGATCAAGCGTGCCGCGGCGCTGAACCTGAGCGAAAGCTTCGGAGCCCGGCATCTGGGCGAACCTGCGGGAGGCCGGGCGGAAGGCTGGAAAAGCTTTATCAGAACCCTGGACGGGCTGGACTTCACCGAGCAGGAAGAGGCTCAGGCGGATCAAGGCGCCATCGCGGCGTTCGAACGCTTCAATGTGCTGCTCCAGCACGCCTATGCCCCTGCGCCAAAGGTCGAGTCGGTTCAAGCATGAAAAAACGCCCGGTGCTGTTAAGCTGGCCGGGCTTTCTGAACCTGCCTGTAGTGACCATGACCTCCAAACCACCCGGTACCAGACTCTCTCGCCTTCTGTTCGGCATCCTCGCCTACGTCAGTCTGGGCATAGGGATTGTCGCTATTTTCATTCCGGGCCTGCCGACAACCGAGTTCATTCTTCTCGCGGCATGGGCTGCGACCAAAAGCTCGCCGCGCCTGAGCGCGTGGCTGGAAAACCACAAGCTGTTTGGTCCGATCCTGAGCAACTGGCGCAATGGTCGGAAGGTGACTCGCAATGCCAAGATAAGCGCGACCATCAGCATGCTGCTCTGTGCGGGTTTGATGCTTTATCTGATGCACGGTTGGCCGGTGTATGCCGCCGTTGGCGGCATGCTGCTAGGCAACCTGTGGATATGGTCGCGGCCAGAGCCAGTCAGCAGCAAGTCCTGAGCACTGATCCTCGTCACGCCACTGTCACTCGACATGGCCTAAGGTTGAATCTTCACATTCCCTGAACGTCAACGGACCTTACCGGGTCTACCGTGACACTCATCGACCAGCCAAGGGGCAATGACATGTTCGAACCAGGCCATCTGCATATCACTCGCGTGCCACTGCAAGCATCGGATTTCAGCTACGACATTCATATCCGTTACGAAGTCAGCGAGCACCCAGAGGAAGGCAAGTCCATGCATTTCACGATGCAGGGCGAGGTCGCAGGCAACACGTTCGAGGATGAATTCGTACTGCCAAAAGATCTGGCCTGCAACTTTGCACATAACGCCAATCAGATCGCAGTCAAACACGGCATGCCGCACACCGCTTTGGTGCCGCTGGCGATGCATGAAGAATATGACCGTATGTTCAAGGACGTTCACGACAAGCTGGGCATCGAACCGGGCGAGCCGGTGAAGCCAGAGCACTTGGTTTGAGATAGGGCGCAGAGACACTGTTGGAGCGAGGCTTGCCCGCGAAGAACGATAATGCGGTTCGTCTGCCCTGCCGCGTCGGCTGATTCGCGGGCAAGCCTCGCTCCAACGGAATGCTGTGAAAAGGCGGTCTACGGTAGGCGACCGTGGCATCTCAAACCACAGTTACCCCGCCAGACTCATTCCAGTTGAGCGTTGCACCCCGGTTTTACTGGCATAATGCCCCCCCTCTTCACCCAGAACCTTTAGCGCCCCATGCGTATCCACGTCAGCTTCATCGACCGCGTCGGCATCACTCAGGAAGTCCTGGCCATTCTGGGTGGGCGCAATCTGAATCTGGATGCGGTGGAAATGGTGCCGCCCAACGTTTACATCGACGCACCGACCCTCAGCCACCAGGTCCTTGAAGAACTCAAGGACGCGCTGTTCCGGGTGCGTGGCGTTGAAGCCATTACGGTCGTTGATATTCTGCCCGGCCAGCGTCGCCACTTGCAGCTCGATGCATTGCTGGCAGCCATGACCGATCCGGTGTTGGCGCTGGACAGTGCCGGGCATGTGCTGCTGGCCAACCCGGCGTTGATCGCGCTGATCGGGCGCGAGCCTGCTGGTGAACCGGTGGCCGAGTTGTTTGCCGATCCGGGTCTGCACAGCGCATTGCTGGAAAACGGCTTTCGCCTGCCTTTACGTGAAGTCACGCTCAACGGCGAAGCGTTATTGCTGGACGCTACGCCGATTACCGATGCGGGTGCATTGCTCACCCTTTACCAGCCAAGCCGTATCGGTGAGCGTCTGTCGGCCTTGCATCACGACCATGCCGAAGGCTTCGATGCGCTGCTGGGCGAGTCCACGGCTATCCGCACCTTGAAGGCCCGCGCACAGCGGGTTGCTGCGCTGGACGCGCCACTGTTGATCCAGGGTGAAACCGGCACCGGCAAAGAGCTGGTGGCTCGCGCCTGCCACGCGACCAGCGCCCGACACAGCGCGCCCTTTCTGGCACTCAACTGCGCCGCCCTGCCGGAAAACCTCGCCGAGAGTGAACTGTTCGGTTACGCCCCCGGCGCATTCACCGGGGCGCAACGAGGTGGCAAACCGGGGCTGATGGAGCTGGCGAATCAGGGCACTGTTTTTCTCGATGAAATCGGCGAAATGTCGCCGTACCTGCAAGCCAAGCTACTGCGTTTCCTCAACGACGGCAGCTTCAGGCGTGTTGGCGGGGATAAGGAAGTAAAGGTCAACGTGCGCATCCTCAGCGCAACGCATCGCAATCTGGAAAAAATGGTCAGCGAAGGCACCTTCCGCGAAGACCTGTTCTACCGCCTGAATGTGCTCAATCTGGAAGTCCCGCCCTTGCGCGATCGCGGACAGGACATTCTGTTACTGGCGCGCTACTTCATGGAACAGGCTTGCGCACAGATTCAACGCCCGGTCTGCCGACTTGCTACCGGCACTTATCCGGCCTTGCTGGGCAACCGCTGGCCGGGCAACGTGCGTCAATTGCAAAACGTGATTTTCCGCGCGGCGGCCATCAGTGAAAGCAATCTGGTAGACATCGGTGATCTGGACATCGCCGGCACAGCCGTCGCCGGTGAAATTGATGGCGAAGTCGGCAGCCTGGAAAAAGCTGTCGATACCTTCGAAAAAGCCTTGCTGGAAAAGCTCTACGCCGACTATCCGTCCACCAGGCAACTGGCGGCGCGCTTGCAGACCTCGCACACCGCCATTGCCCATCGCTTGCGTAAATACGGGATTCCCGGAAAAGCCTGATGCTGATCAGGCCTCGGCGAGCATGCCCCGGTAGATCGGCAGGATGGTGTCCCGGGTCAGCGGTGCCAGATTGAGATCCGAGTGGCTGTCGGCGCTGATCCAGACGACTTCCTCGATTTCCGCAGCGGGAACGACCTCGACATTGATGCGCACTTCGAACAGCTCGCAGCGCACCTCGAACCCTGGCTCGTTAGCGGCAGGCGCCGCGAAAGAACCGAGATAACCCGCGTTGGCTGGATCGATCCGTAACCCGAGCTCTTCCTCAAGCTCCCGCGCCAGCGCTTCGGCAGCGGACTCACCGGCGTCGATCTTGCCACCCGGCTGCATGAACGCCTGGGTGCCGCGCTTGCGTACCAGCAAGGTCCGTCCGTCTGGCCCTATCAACAACGCTGCAGCGATATGAATCAGTCTCATGAAAATATCTCGGTCTTGAGTTGACGCGCTTCATCAGCACGCTCCAGTGCCAGCGCGATCAGACGATCAATCAGACCGGCGTAGGACAAGTCCGTGGCCTGCCACAGCTTGGGGTACATGCTGATCGAGGTGAAGCCGGGAATCGTGTTCACTTCATTAATGATGATGTCCCGCGCCTCAGTGACGAAGAAGTCCACCCGGGCCAGACCGGCACAGCCCAGTACTTGATAAGCACGTAGCGCAACTTCACGCACCTCGTCGCTGACATCGGACGCCAGTTCGGCAGGGATCGCGATGCGCGCCTGATCACCGTTCAGGTATTTGGTGTCGTAGGCATAGAACTCGTCATTGGCGATCACTTCACCGCAGACACTGACTTGCGGCTGACGGTTGCCGAGCACTGCACATTCCACTTCTCGACCCACAATGCCTTTTTCGATCAGCACCTTGTGGTCGTATTCGAAGGCCAGTTTCAGCGCGGCGCTGTAACCGGCTTCATCAGTAACTTTGCTGACACCTACCGACGAGCCCTGACTCGCCGGTTTGACAAAGATCGGCAAGCCAAGCTGTGCGACGACTGTCGCGTACTCTACCGACTCTCCATGACTGACCACCACGAACGGAGCCACGGCAATACCGGCGTCACGCAGCAGGCGCTTGGTCACGTCTTTGTCCATGCAGGCCGCCGAGGCGAGCACATCCGGCCCCACGCAGGGAATCGCCAGCATGCGCAACAGACCCTGCAAGCAACCGTCTTCGCCGAACGCGCCATGGATCAAGGGAAATACGACGTCTATGCGTGGCAGTTCTACACCCGACTCAACATCGACAAACTGCCCGCCAGCACTGCCCGGCAACAACGCCAGGCGCTTGCCCGAAGCACTGAGGCTGATCTTTGCCGGATCGTTGGCATTACGCAGGTAATCGCTTTCATCGAAGCACAGCCAGCGGCCCGACTTGTCGATGCCAATCAACGTCAGATCATGGGTGCCGCGATCGATCGCGTTGATCACGTTCCTGGCTGACTGCAGCGAGACTTCGTGTTCGCTGGATTGTCCTCCGAAGAGGATAGCGACTGAGTTTTTCAAAGCGGCAACTCCTGATTTTCAGGCCGCAGAGTCAAAAGCAAAATCGCGCGTTAGTCCAGTAGCGATGCGCGCAGATGGTCGTCGAAGTCAAAAAAAGGCAAAAAAAATCTCACGGAATGGAGGATCAGGTTCTGATCGTCCATTCCGTGAGACAGAACCGCATCATTCAGCTTCGGCGGTGTCTTTTTTCGCGCCAGAGCCAAACGTGGCAAAGCGCTTGTTGAAGCCCGCAATTCGGCCTTCAGTGGTGGTTTTACGTTGTTGCCCGGTGTACATCGGGTGTGAAGCGCTCGACACATCGAGTGCTACGTAGGGATAGGTTTCGCCATCGATGTGTTTTTGCGTGCGATCAGTATCGACGGTCGAACCGATCAGGAAGAACGCATCAGCTGCCGTGTCATGGAACAGCACTTGACGGTAAGCAGGGTGGATATCAGGTTTCATGATGTCTCCGAATCACTGAGTGAATTTGAGTTACAACATAACATATCACCCTATTCAGACCAAAATCGATTGTCGTGACTTGCATCATTCGTGAACTTGATTAGGTAGGCACTAGCCGCTAAGGTTCGACCCGCCGTTGCTGGATCAACGGTCCGGGACTGGTCTCCTGGCGCACCGGCCGGATGGAAGCAAGCCATGTCTCAACCCGATCATTACCAAATCTCCCCCCACGCCTACAGCCGCCTGATCGAAGCAAGGGATTCGCTGCGTCTGCTTGACGGCTACGTCAACAAGACCGACGTGCTGTGCAACCCGTCGATGCTGGTCGGCTATGTCTCAATGCTACAAAGCGCGCTGCAGGAAGTGATCGCCGCCAGTACCCCCTCGCAACCTCGCGATACCTTCATGCGCAAAGCCGATGAGCTGGGTTTCGTCGCGCTAAACCCCAGGGAACAGGCGCTGATCGAACATCTGCGCTGGACCAGCCATGAAGGGCGAGAGGATGTCTACGAAATGGCCGAGCGCATTCGCCATATCAAACCCTGGGTTCTGACGGACTGAATTCGCCGCCTGTCCGGCTCGATCCCTATCGTTCAGCTATCCTCAATTCTGCCGATAGTCTTCAGAAGACAGAAGACCTGCTGCCCTCTGACTCGCGACCTGCTGAATGACCACAGCGACTGTCGCCGCAGTAAAAGCGCCGTGCCAGAAACATCCCAAAAAAATCAGATCGAAAACCCCGTCCTTAGCCCCCAGGAAACCGTATGAGTCTGTCGATTCTCAGTCGTTACGCCTTCTTCGTTGGTTGTGTGCTTTTTACCCTGCTCAGCGTGCCATTCTGGCACCACGAATGGCTGTGGCCCTTTACGTTGCTGACTGCCTTGCTGTCGCTGGTAGGGATAATCGATCTGCTGCAATCGCCTCACTCGGTGCGTCGTAACTACCCGATTCTCGGCAACATTCGCTACGCCGTAGAAGCCATACGCCCGGAGATCCGTCAGTACCTGCTGGAATCCGACAGCGACGCCCTGCCCTTCTCCCGCGCACAACGTTCGCTGGTGTATTCCCGCGCCAAGAACGAATCAGCGGACAAGCCTTTCGGCACGTTGATTGATGTCTACCAGACCGGCTTCGAGTTCATCAGCCACTCCATGCGCCCCGCCCCACTGAGCGATCCGAATGCGTTCCGGGTCACCGTCGGCGGCCCGCAATGCACGCAGCCTTACTCGGCCTCGATATTCAACATTTCGGCGATGAGCTTTGGTTCGCTCAGCGCCAATGCCATTCGTGCGCTAAACAAAGGCGCCAAGCTTGGCAATTTTGCCCATGACACGGGTGAAGGCAGCATCAGCCCTTATCATCGGGAATACGGCGGCGATCTGACCTGGGAATTGGGCAGCGGTTATTTCGGTTGCAGGACGGCAGATGGCCGTTTCGATCCGCAACGCTTCGCCACGCAAGCACAGGATCCGCAAGTCCGGATGATAGAAATCAAGTTGAGCCAGGGTGCCAAGCCGGGCCACGGCGGCATCCTGCCCAAACACAAGGTCACCAAGGAAATCGCCGAAACCCGCGGCATCCTCATGGGCGAGGACTGCGTTTCACCGTCACGCCACAGCGCGTTCTCCACGCCTGGTGAACTGATGCAGTTCATCGCTCAACTGCGTGAACTCTCGGGCGGCAAACCCGTGGGCTTCAAGTTCTGCCTGGGGCATCCATGGGAGTTCATGGGCATTGCCAAAGCCATGCTGGACACCGCCATTCTTCCTGACTTTATCGTGATAGATGGCACCGAAGGCGGCACCGGCGCTGCGCCGGTGGAGTTCACTGACCACATGGGCGTCCCGATGCGCGAAGGCTTATTGTTCGTGCACAACACCCTCGTCGGCTTGAATCTGCGAGACAAGATCAAACTGGGTGCCAGCGGCAAGATCGTCAGCGCCTTCGATATCGCCAGCGTGTTGGCCATCGGCGCAGACTGGGCCAACTCCGCACGGGGCTTTATGTTCGCCATCGGCTGCATTCAGTCGCAAAGCTGCCACACCAACAAATGCCCCACCGGGGTCGCCACTCAAGACGCCTTGCGCCAGCGCGCACTGGTGGTGCCGGACAAAGCCGAGCGGGTCTTCAACTTCCATCGCAATACGCTAAAGGGGCTGGCCGAAATGCTCGCGGCTGCGGGCCTGGATCATCCTTCGCAACTGGAGGCCAAACATCTGGTACGGCGGATGTCGGCCACTGAAATCAAACTGTTTTCCCAGTCCCATGTGTTCCTTGAGCCGGGGCAGTTATTGAATGGCGAAGTGGATGGCAGCTTCTATTCCACGATGTGGCAAATGGCGCGGGCTGATAGTTTTGAGCCTAATGCGGTGGCTTAGCAGAATGAGTCAAGTGATAAGACCTGCCTTGGCGATATTGATCTGTGGCAGGTTTATCTTATGACTAACGGGGCTCTGGCTCTGAAAATGTATTCATTTTTTTCATCTGGATATAGGCATTTCTACCGGAAAGATAGATGTCATAAAGTCCATGATTCACCAATCGCTGCTTATCGATAATCTTCTCGAAATCAGAAGACGACATACCTATTACGTTTGTTATTCCCACGTATGGAAATTGAGATGGCATGACAAGATAGTGCTCCCCTTCTGGGTGCCACCCGCCACCGACATAATTCAATGCGGGATTCTTTACTGCAACAGGCAGACTGGCAGGACGGCGCACCGGGGAGGTGTCAGCATCGACCAGATAGATGACTCCGACACTTCTCAGCTCTAATCGTGAGTGAATATCGTATGCCAACGAGTACAGAATACTGCTCTCAAGCTCTTTCTGGGTCATGAGAATCCGGCCATACATGAATGAAAACGACAACATGCAGAATAGGGGGATCGCCAGTAGCCATGCTGCTTTCTTGCTCAGAGCGCTCAAAAACCGGTGACTGAAGAAGAAGACAAAAAATATCACAGGTGCCAATCCCAGCAGAACTCGAGCACTGGGTTCATACACCCAAAACAACGGAACACATCCCACAACAAGTCCTGCCATCACCGGGACAATCATCACATAGAGCCCTAACAATGCGCCTGTTTCGATGGCTGACTCTCCACGCTTGTATACCTCTGTCGCTCCTTTCAAATAGCCGAGCAACGCACACGTTGAGAACACAATAACCAGCCAACGATTACCCGAATTAACAAATAATAAAAGGCTTTCGACAGCTTGGCTGAAGCGCGCCCATATGACGGTAGGCCAGTGTGTGTCTAAAGGTAGCAATGGTGACCGCCAGGTATTCAAGAACTGCAAGGCAGTTAACCCGTAAATGAGCCCCCCCAACACGACGTGAATGACACGCCTCGCCAGTAATCTGGCCACACCTCCGAACGACGATCCACGTGCGATATTCACGGTAACTTCAACACAATAAAGACCTAGCAAGACGTTTAACAACACCTGATAAAAAGACAGAGAAACTGCGATCAGGACGGCGGGGCCCAACCACGCGTGCCCTCGCCACTCGGACCGGTAGGCGTGAGCATAGAGAACAGTGGCCATCCCTAGCATGACGGCGGGACCGTCGTATTGGTAAATTAATATACCCAAAATAGTGGGACTGAAAAATAATGGCAAAACCACCAGGCAGTCAGCGAGCTTGCACGGCGCAAAATAATATTGAGTAATCACCTGCAACGCAGAGGCCACCACAGGTATTGCAATAAAATGGGCCAGAGGAAATACATTAGGTGTTACCGAGGAAAAGCTTAGTGCATTGTAAAACAGCTGAACCACTACCCTTCCAGCATCCCGCCAAAGTTCATCGCCCTCTAGCAGAGAGCGAAAATTATCATCAAAAAAAAGATAGTCCACTTGAACGATCGGAAAAACAAACAGACTGACAGCAAGCAAGTAGAACCTGAAGACTTCTTGACCGCTCAAATCTCTACGAATAAATCCGTTCACGCCTCGGTCCCTCGCAAAGAACTTCCTCAATCACTATAGTTCGCTGAAGAGTTGCCCGGAAGTCCTGCAATACTCTCCACCACATAGCGCGGCCTGTGCTTGGCTTCCATGTAGATACGCCCCACATACTCTCCTAAAACACCAATCCCGATTAGTTGAATACCGCTAAAAAATAACAAGGCCGTCATCAGCGGCCAATAGTCAGGAATATCGCTACCCCACATCAACCAGTCCACCGCACGGTAAAACCCGTAGCACACCGCAAATAACGAAAGCGTACAGCCCACATAGGTCCATATCCGGAGCGGTACGGTGCTGAAAGAAGTAACGCCATCCAGGGCCAGATGCCAAAGTTTGCGGGCATTGAATTTCGTCTGCCCGGCAACCCTGGCGGCTCTTTCATAGTCAACAATCACGGTATGAAAACCCGCCCAGGAAAGTAATCCTTTCATGAACAATTCATGCTCCGGCAGTGCTTTTATAACGTCCACGACCTTGCGATCCATCAGGCGGAAGTCACCTACGTTTGCTTCAATCCGTGTACTACCAATGACATTCATGACCCGATAAAAAAACGCGGCCGCGTAACGTTTCAAACGACTGTCAACCGAGCGGTCCTGGCGCCTGGCCAACACCACATCGGCTCCTCTTTGCCACTCAATGACCATGCGTGGAATAACGCTGATCGGGTCCTGCAAATCGACGTCTATTGGAATGGCGGCATCGCCACTGGCGTATTCGAGGCCAGCGAGAAGGGCGGCTTCTTTGCCAAAGTTCCGGGACAGGTTTATCAGCAGCACTTCGTCATCACCCGCAATCAGTGCCCGAACTACCTGTTCGGTTTGATCGGTGCTGCCGTCATTGATAAAGACAATCTGCACGGTGTTTCCGTGCAACCAGGGTTCCTGCCTGACAGCTTGGTAAAATAGTGGAATAGCCAACGCTTCGTTGAAAACCGGCGCTATCAGGGAGATTTTCAAGGGTGCCTCCTGAAAATCAGATACCTGGAGCAGCAATAGCCAAGGCTCAAGCTAAGCCCTGAAGAAACAACAAGCGTCACCAGCAGAGGTGTCCCTTGCCCATCCGATATATGGCCAACAATAAAGCTCATCGCCCCCATGAAGAACATGAAAAGCAGATAGCCCGACCATGACAATCGAGCGCTGAAGGTATAAAGAGCATTGGCGTAAAACGAGAAAGAAGCAGCTACAACAAAGCCGACCAGATTGCCCAAAGATTGAGGGGCGAACCAACCCAGGCACAAGACAAGAAACACCGTCCAATGGATAACAGTGTTGCAGATGCCTATCAACAGATAGCGTGAAAATCCTCTTAGATCAGGTGTCATGCGGGCATCACCCTGGCTTCACATCACTTACCGGCTTCCCTGACAACCGACAGCACCACTGGATGACAAACTAATTAAAGGTCACCACCATCAATGGCGTATGACCAATGGTCGGAGGCCCTCTCCAGGCACCTGACGGTATCGAGACATTCTGTAATTAGCCTGCCTTTGCATTTGCACTGAAAATCCTCCACCCTGCCGCGCCGCCGGACAAGCTAGGCCACCTTGAGTGACCGGCGGCGCGGAACCTAGAGCCCTCGCGGCTGATCTTTATCCCTTACAACATTAAAGAGCCTACCGTTATGACTAACGGACGCGACCTGCGCATCGACTTCTTTCGGGGCCTGGCGCTGATCTTCATTTTTTGGGATCACGTGCCTGACAACCCCCTTGCCCAATTGACCGTACGCAACTTCGGCTTCAGTGACGCTGCGGAAATTTTCGTCTTCCTGGCGGGTTACGCTGCCATCCTTGCCTACGGCCGTATTGCCCGACGTGACGGCTTTGTTGTTTCCACCGTACGAATTCTGCGTCGCACCTGGGTGCTCTATGTCGTGCACATCTTTCTACTGACGCTGCTGATGGGCATTGTTTTCGTTGCCAATCATTACGTAGAAACCCGCGACATGATTCAGGAAATGGGCCTGCAACATTTTGTCGCTGACCCGCAGCAAGCCTTGGCCGATCAACTGCTATTGCGCTTCAAGCCCAACCTGACCGACCCGCTTCCGCTCTACATCCTGCTATTGCTGGCCTTGCCGCTTATTCTGCCAATGATGTTGCGCAACATGACCCTGACGGTAGGTTTGTCGATTGGGCTGTATCTGATGGTGCCCCTGCTGGGCTGGAATATTTCGGCATATGAAGGCGGTGGCGTCTGGTACTTCAACCCGGTGGCCTGGCAATTATTGTTCGTACTTGGCGGCGCGTGTGCACTGACTTCCGAAGCTAAACCCTCAACCGATATCGAACCGCGGCCTCTGACCAGACAGCCACTGTTCATGATCTCTGCGATGTATCTGTTAGTTGCGGCGGTCATGGCATTCTCGTGGAAATTCCCGGTACTGCATCCGGTCCTGATGCCGCAGTTCGTCGCCGATGGGCTCTACCCGATCAACAAGACCGATCTGGGTCCACTGCGTTTGCTGCACTTTCTGGCCTTGGCGTATTGCGTCGCCAAACTGTTACCCGCACAAAACACATGGGTGCAAAGCTGGCCCGCGCAACAAGCCTGCCGCATGGGGCGCTACTCGCTGGAGATCTTCTGCCTGGGCGTCTTGCTCGCGCCAATGGCCGACATGATCAACGCACTGGCCGGTGATACCTGGCCAATGCAAGTCTGCACTGCCCTCCTCGGCCTCGGGCTGATGATGCTGATGGCCGCCTGGCTTGACCTGAACAAACGCCTCGGCCGACCAAAACCAGCAAATGCGGTCGCAGTTTGAGACCAGCGTCACAATAAGGCCTCCTCTCAGAAGTTTCCTACACCTTTATCAGGCCAAGTTTTTCCTTAATTGGCCGCTAAGAAAGAGGTAAGGAAACTCAAGAGGAAGTCATTTTGGAAATCAATTCTGCAGCGAGCGTCAGCAACCTTTATTCGGTGGTGCCTGGTAAGGTCAGGGGTATTGAAAAGCCGATCACAGAGGTGGACACCCTGGTGGTTGGCAAGACGGATAGCGTGGAGAAATTCGCACTGCACACAGCCGCAAAAGCGTCCCAGAAGGTGGAAGAAATTGAGCATTACGTCTATGAGGAAGCGCCATGGCTAAAGCTAAAGTTTGATGATCCCGTTATGGAACTGTGTAAGGAAGGGATATACCTAATCAATATAACCTTAGAATCATCCCACAAACTTGACAAGATAAATTCATCATTTAAAGAATTCTCCAAGCGCCTTAACGACCTCCGACCAGACATTTTCTCGACAAACTACAGTTTCACCCTGGACGAAAACGCAAACATCAAGATACTGGACGGACGACAGCCATTAAGTGAGGCGGACAAACTGTGGTTGACCGACGAAATTAACAAGTTTAAAGATTTCAGAAGTTCGGTCCATGCCCACTCCAAAGCGCTGATGGCGCTCGTGGATCACAGAAGGGATTTCGGCAAGTACAACTTGAACAGGCATAACTTTCAAACGACCATTGACTACAGGGACATCCTTAACACCTCAAACCGTGACTTTCATGGCAGATCTTTAAAAATGGTGAGCAGCTATACACCCATGAGGTCAGAACCGCGAATCAATACGTACGCTTAGCATGACGGAGGTGCCCGCCGGGGAATGCTTGGGGCCCTCGCTTTCTTCTTCTGACAATAGTCATAAAATTCTCAAGGCGCGGCACCACGAACAAATAAACTCATTTATGAGAACAGTGTATCAAAACAATCTCCTCAGGAAATTTCCTACAACCTTGTCAGGACAAGTTTTACTCCCCTTGTCGTTAAAGGAAGGGTAAGACAATTGAGAGGAAGCAATCGTGAATATTAATTCTGCAGGGATCGTCAGCAACCTTAGCTCATGGGTGCCTGGCAAATTCAAAGATATGGGAATACCCACCACACAAGTGGACACCCTGGTGGATGGCAAGACCAATAGCGTGGAGAAACTCGCGCTGGACCCAGGCGCAAAAGCCTCCGGAAAGGCGGAAGAAGTCGAGCATTACGTCTATGAGGAGGCGCCTTGGTTAAAGCTAAGTTTTGATGATCCACTTATGGAAATGTGTAAGGATGGAATGTATTTACTCGAAATTGTTTCTGAATCATCCGGAAAACTGACCGAAATAAACTCTAAATTTGAAAAATTCTCCGAATACATTAAAGACCTACGACCCGACATTGTCTCGACAAATTATGGCTTCACACTCGACGAAAACGCAAACATAAAGATACTTGACGGACGACAGCCATTAGATGAAGCGGACAAACTGTGGTTGACCAACGAAATCAACAAATTCAAAGACTTCAGAAATACTGTTCACGATCACTCCAAAGCGCTGATGGCGATAGTGGATCACAGCCAGGACTTTGGTGGCAAGTACAACCTGAACAGGCACAACTTCCAATCGGTCATTGACTACAGAGATATCCTTAATACCTCGCAACGGGACTTTTATGAAAGAGCTCTATATATGGTAAAGAGCCATGCTCCGATGAGGTCAGAACCGCGAATCAATACGTACGCATAGCGAAACGACGCTGCCCGCCGCAAGGCGGGACAGGAGTTTTTTCTGTGAATAATTTTGCAGTCTATATGTCGCTATCGATAGTCTGGAGTTAAAGGTCAATCTGAGAACAGCCTCTCACTATAACCCCCTCCAAAAAGTTTCCTACAACCTTCTCAGTACACGTTTTTACTCACTGGCCGTTAAAGAAATATGGAACTACTGAAAGGATGCATTCGTGAATATCAACTCCGCAATGAGACTCAACCATCTTCAACCACCCGCTTCGATCATCAACGAGCAGGAACGCTCCGCCGAGCGCACAAAAAATACGGAACATAGCGATGTCGTAGATCACCAAAAATATAAGGCAGAGCCTCTGCAAACCGAAAATTCACTTGAGCACGTCTCGACGGAGTGCAAAGATGACGTTTTAGAACTTGCTTGCTTGACCATTGACGCTGCACTCAGGCAAATCGACATTTGCCGGCAGTACGGTGAGTTTTACGAACGCCTTAGAGACCTGCGCCCTGATATCGCTTCAGCAGGATTCGGATTCACGCTGGATGAGAACTCGAAAATAAAAATATTGGACTCAGGGAAATTGGGCGAGGCTGATAAATCCTGGCTAACTGAGGAAATCAATACATTCAAGGACATCAAGCACCACGTCTACAAGCATTCCAAACTATTGATCCAATTGGTAGAAAAAGACACCCAAAGATTTGGTGGGAGATTTAACCTCAATAGTGAGAACTTTCAGAACACTGTCGATTATGGAGATATACTTAATAAAAAATGGGGAGGCATGGGGGCATCTCTCGATAGTTTATTTACTAGGCAGATTTTAGAGAACGCGGAAAAACGCGCGCGCCCCTTGCTTGACACTTATGCATAGTTAAGAAAAACGGCCTGCCAGAAATATCTGACAGGCCGCTATTCTATGGACTCAGGATCGTCTACTGCTAATCAGACGCTGATGACAAATATGTCCGAATTTGTATTCCTCAGAAAGGTCGCCCCCTGCCAGGAAATTCAAGTAATAATATTCGCCTACACGATAGTTCGTCCTCCATGTATTATTGTAGCCCTGACTATAATCAACAAAATCCCTAGCCTGATCCCCGCCTTGGCATGGCCCGATCTCCACAAGCCCCGACGCTTTGCCTTCGACGTCCGACACAAGGCCCCCACTTATATCTTTTCGATAGCCCCCGCCGAATTTTAGTCCATAACCTACGATCGCCCCCTCCAACGGCGCACCTGTTGTGTCAGTAAATTGCGCCATAGCTTTGGCCTGCTTATGAGCTTGACCGGGCAGCCAGACAGGGTCGCTATAGCCATACGGAATCCGTAACACATTTTCCTCGGGCTTTAGATCAAAATCCTTCAACACCGGATAGGAGCCGAATATCAGGGAATATTGCCCACCATTAAAAGCCGCAGCCTGAATATGCGTCACCCTGATGATGATCTCCTCACCCGGCTTCAGGTTTTTGAGGACACTGATACCTTTAACGGTGACCAACGTCCATGCCCCGCCTACATGCCGTTCGACCTTGATATGTTGCTGACTCTGCAGGTTCAGTATTACATCCTGCCCTCTCACAGCGGTAAAACCGTAGTAGTGCTCGGAGACAGCGCTGTTTAAGCGCGTGCTAACAGTGTGAACCTTATCCGTCAACACATTGAATACTGGCTCTTCCATTACCAGTGCTGAGGCAGTTTGTGTAGCACTCCCCCCTGGGACGGTTTGTGCCCATGCAGAATGAGACCCCGCAGAAATAACAGCGGACACAACCATACCCAAAAGCAGCTTTTTATTTTTAAGCATCTGAAACTCCTAAATTGACTCAATAGTTTTAATTCGTTTTATGCCAAGTGGTCTAAGCACTGACAAACCGGACGTAATCACTGCTTTAAACTCGAGTCAACAAGGCTGTTTAAAAATCAGACGCTTCCTACTTTTAATTTTATTTGTAGTACATCTCTCACAATTAACACTTACCAGTTCTTACGTCTAACACTGAAAAAATCACGACTTGCTCAATATTTTAGTCTCCGCCGACCAAAAACCCGTAAATGCAGCCAATATTTGGGAACAGCGTCGCAATAGAAGCCCTTCTCGGAAGTTTCCCACAACATTATCAGGCCAAGTTTTTTCGGACATGGCCGTTACACCGAGGGAGACCTACAACACGGAGAGGGAAACTCGTGAACATCAATGCCAATGCGTCGACCCCTTTGAAAATTTCAGCAATTGATCAGCCTAAGGTGGAGCAAGTCCTGGCGACATCTGCGATTAGGTATACAAGATTAATATCCTCCGACGAAAGCGAGAACACCACACTGAAGATATTGAATTGCAACCCGTTTATGGTGGGGCCTATATTTAGAGATATCGTATTTACACGAGAAACAGACCCACTCGACAGAGGATGGGCTCCCCTTAAGAAGGATGAGTGTTGCTGGGGATGTCGCAGTGACCAAATGGATACATTAGCTTCTAATGCCAGCAGCCTGATTGAGAACATCGGCGTTGAACTGCAAAACTTCAGACAGAAAATTGCTAAAGACTTCCCGGCGCTATCAGCTACACCCTTTAACTTCACAGTCGATGCAAGTGGAAAGGTCAAAGTTTTAAATTCTGATTTGTTGAGCGACCTTGAAACTGCTTTCTTGACAGAGGCCATGCAGGACTATGAACCACTCAGAGAGCTCATCACGGCTCACGCCGAAACGATCATTAGCTATGTAAGCTTTTTAAAACGTCCTGAAGAAGAGGAACCCTTCTCCTACAAACATTTCAGCTCTTTGGTAAATTACGCCGCGCTGCTCGCAGACACCACGGGCAAGCTTAATATTTTCGGACAACCAAAGGAAAATGATCGCACCCATACAAATAATCGAAACAGGATCGACGTAGAAGTCTGATGAGAAAAAAGGGGCAGATGTACTATCTGCCCCTGATAGCCGGAAATTTTTAGATTCTACCTCTGTTCAAAGTCTGGGTGCAGATATGAGCAAAGCCAGCCATTTTTTTCGACTCACTGTCCTTACTCTCTGCGCCAATAAGCTTGTCGAATACGAACCAACGCCCGACATTGTAAGTAGATACCCAATGATGGGTTCCACCAGCATCATTGCGCTGAGCGGCCAGTTCTCCGCCGTAACATTTGTTAAGCGTGAATGTCGCGGTGGCGATTCCACGCTCGTCGGACAGCGCGGACTGCGTCACTTCTGGGTCTTTAGACTTCAGGTTTAGATAAATCGGCAAACTGGCTGACGCGCCTTTCAATGGAATCCCTGTGGTATCGGTAAATGTTGCTTCGAACGTTAACGTACCATGAGTTTGCAAACCAGCTACCCATCCAGAGTCGGCGACAGGAACACGGTTCCTGACAGGTGGAGCGTTCAGTGAAGCATCCTTGAGGACCGGGTACGATCCAAAGGCCACTTTGTATTCCGTCCGCTGGTAAGGTTTGTCTTGTTTGTAGGAAACCCTCATGACTACTTGATCTCCAGGCTTCAAACCAGGTAGATCGAGCGCACTCGTATTATTTTTTGTCTTCCACACACCATCATAATATTCGACCTGCCAAGACGGTTCAGGCTCCTCAGCAATGGCTGCAAGCAAAACTTTCTGCCCACGAATAGAAGTAAAAACATAGCAACGAACGTCGGATTTGCTTTCAAGAAAGCCCTTTGGTTCGTTAATCTGATCTAGCGTGTTCTGACAACTGGATGTATCAGGTTCTGGCAACGACACCGCCGCCATCGTCGCATCAAGCTGAGTCTCAAATTGCTCAACACCATTAACTTCGGCCTGAGCCTGAAACCCAAGCGAAGACATCACCAACAACGGCACGCACAACCGCACCACCCTCAATCTTTTATTCTTGTTCATCTCTATCATCCTGATAATTACTAAAGTTTTAGCCAGACGCTTCTGCAACTGACAAACCGGACGTAATCACCGTTTAAAATACGAGTCAATATTCAACAACCAAAATCAGAATCTTCCTACTTGACTCTTATATTTGAGGGCTTTTCCTACATAAAACATCGACTCAACTTACAAATCCAACTGATTATCGACACATTAAACGTTTTAGGATGAGCACACACGGGCGTATCGAAAATTCATAGCATCTAGGGTTTATCAAATCTCCGGGCTTGCCGATAAACCTGATGAGCCGCTGATGGACCTGCGGCCTGAGCACGCCATGGATTGGTAAGCAGCCCGCCGCTGCTCAGGAAGCGTCCTACAGCCCTAGACAATTTTTCCCGCAATCCCGGTCAGCGACTAAGCTTGAGTCAGGTGCGATTAACAGGTTTAACCGGGCCAATCGAAATGGGCGTTTTAAGGCATGCAGATACCAAACAGACTGTGATTACCGCAGACAGTCGCGACCGAGCTCCCATGCCAAAAACCCCACGCCGCAAAAGCTATGTGTGGCGCGTCATCTGGGTTTTGCTGCTCCTGGGGATTGGCGCGCTGGCCGTGGCGATGGTAATCGAGTCACGCAGCTCGCGCTTGCAGGCGCTTGAGTTCAGCCGCTTTGCGGCGAATCTGAGCTACTCGATGCATGCAGGCCCCAGTGATTCGATGCTTTACCCCGGTGACGGCCCCTTCGATAAACGTCTGGGCTACTCCTCACTGAATGAGTTTCTGCCGCGTCTGCTCAAGCGCGACTATTTGATTACCGAACAGGTAAGGTTTTCCCCCGACTTGCTGGCCTATGCAAAGCGTGGCTTCTTCGTGCCCTATGAAGAGAAGATTCAGGCAGGCCTGTCGATCACCGATTGCCGCGGTGTCGACGTCTATCAATTCCGTTACCCGCAGCAGTTTTACCCAAGCTTTGCCGCGATCCCGCCGCTGTTGGTGCACAGCCTGCTGTTCATCGAAAACCGGGATTTGCTTGATCCACAACAGCCAATGGCCAACCCGGCAGTGGACTGGCCGCGCTTTGCAAAAGCAGCAATTTCTCAAGTGGCGAAGCTGCTCGGTTTGCCGGGGCAGTCGGCGGGAGGCAGCACGCTGGCTACTCAACTGGAGAAGTATCGACACTCTCCTGACGGTCTTACGCTTTCAGGCTCGGAAAAACTTCGGCAGATGATTTCCGCCAGCGTGCGCGCCTATCAACCTGGCCAGCAAACCTTAGAAGCACGTCAACGCGTTGTTCGTGATTACCTGAACAGTGTGCCGCTGTCGGCAGTGCCGGGCCATGGCGAAGTGCACGGGATGGCTGAGGGTTTGCGGGTCTGGTATGGCGCGGACTTCGTGAAGACCAATCAGTTGCTCGCCTCTACCGCCAGTGACCCGCAAAGCATCGCCGCTCAGGGGCTGGCGTTACGCGAAGTGCTGTCTTTGGTCATCGCCCAGCGGCGACCATCGCACTATCTGGCGAAAGGTCGTGCCGAGCTGGCGGAACTGACTGACAGCCACATTCGTCTGCTGGCGCAAAATCAGGTGATCAGTAGCGCATTGGCCAATGCCGCGCTGGAAGCAACGTTGAATTACCGTAACTGGGCGGAGCAACCGACGATTCAGCCCATCGAGACCAATAAAGGTATCAGCGTCGCCCGCAGCCGACTTTCCGGACTGCTCAATCGTCCGCTTTACGATCTTGATCGCCTTGATCTTTCGGCAACCAGCACGCTACAAAGCGAGCTGCAAAACAGCGTCAGCCAGTACCTGAAAGATCTGGCGGACCCGGCCTTCGCTGCACAGGTTGGATTGATGGGCGAGCGCCTGTTGACGCCCGTCAGCACAACCCAGGTGCGCTACAGCTTTACGCTGTTCGAGCGCGGCCCCGATGGATCACGGGTAAGGGTCCAGACGGACAGCACCGACCAGCCTTTCGACATCAACGAAGGCAGCAAGCTGGAACTGGGCTCCACCGCGAAAATGCGGGTGATGACGACCTATCTGGAGATCATCGCCGAACTGCATGATCGTTACGCCGCGCAAAGCGTCAGCGCACTGGGCAAGGAGCCGGTCGCCGATCAGGATCGGCTGACCCGCTGGGCGCTGGATTATCTGATGCAAAACAAGGATCGTGACCTGTCGAAAATGCTCTCGGCGGCGCTGGACCGTCGCTACTCGGCGAGCCCGGCAGAGAGCTTTTTCACCGGTGGCGGCATGCATCACTTCAACAACTTCCGCAAGGAAGACGACAGTCGCCTGCCAACGCTGCGTGAGTCACTGCGCGAGTCGATCAACCTGCCGTTCATTCGGTTGATGCGTGACGTGGTGCGTTACAGCACTTATCAAGGGCCGAACAATAGCGCCGAGCTGCTCAAGGATGACGATGACCCGCGTCGTCAGGAGTACCTGAGTCGCTTCGCTGACCGTGAAGGGTCGGTATTCCTGCTGCGTTTCTGGAAACGTTACAAGGACAAAACCACTCAGGAGCGGCTCGATACATTTCTGGACGGTATCAATGCAACGCCGATAAGGCTGGCGGCTGTGCATCGTTACCTGTTGCCGGGTGCCAATCAGGCCAACTTCAATGCCTTCATCCGTGCGCACATGACCGAAGAAAAGGCCGGGCCGAAGCTGAGCGAGAAACGTCTGGCGGATTTGTATGAAAACTACGGGCCGGGCAAGTACAACCTGCCGGATCAGGGCTACATCGCCAAGGCTCACCCGCTGGACCTGTGGTTAGTGGGTTACTTGCTGCAACACCCGGATGCGCAGTTCAAGGACGCTGTTGCTGCCAGCCAACATGAACGTCAGGAAGTGTACGGCTGGCTGTTCAAGAGTCGGCACAAGAGCGCACGGGACAGCCGGATCCGGACGATGATGGAGGTCGAGGCCTTTCTCGATATCCATCAACGCTGGCAGCGTGTCGGCTATCCGTTTGATCATCTGGTGCCTTCGCTGGCCACCGCCATCGGTAGTTCCGGCGACCGCCCCGCCGCGCTGGCCGAGTTGATCGGCATCATCCAGAACGACGGTATTCGCTTGCCGATACTGCGCATCGACAGCCTGCACTTTGCTGCCGACACGCCTTACGAAACCCGCCTCGCCAATAATCCGGAATTGGGTCAGCGTGTGTTGCCATCTGAGGTCGCCGCAGCCATGCGCGAAGCGTTGTCGCAAGTGGTCGACGGCGGGACCGCCAAGCGGGTGCACGGCAGTTTCAAATTGCAGGACGGCTCGATCCTCGCCATGGGCGGCAAGACCGGGACTGGCGACAACCGTATCGAAAGCATCGGTGCGGGCGGACGCATCCTCAGTTCCCGAGCGATCAACCGGACAGCCACTTTCGTGTTCTATCTGGGCGACAACCACTTCGGCACCTTGACCGCATTCGTGCCGGGTCGGGCTGCAGAGGGCTTTCGGTTTACCTCGGCCTTACCCGTGCAAGTGCTCAAGGGCATGGCACCGATTCTGAATCCGTATCTGGAGCCGGGTGGTCATACGCTCTGCCAGCCGACCATCAGAACGCAACTGTAGCGAACTTGTTCGCGAGGGGCGTCAGACCGGCGCCACCGCGTTAACCCTTTTCGGCAACAAGTTACCTCCTACCCAACACCGCGTTGCTCGGTAGGAGCGAACTTGTTCGCGAAGGCGTCAGACCGACAACACCGCGCCACACGTTGCTCGTGAGCTACAACCATTTCGATAAATTTTCTCAAAACCGCAAACGAGAACCGTTCGTCTTTATCCCTTTGCATAATTATTAAGATATATCTTAAGGTATATCTAACGTGTAACAGGAGATGAAGAAATGCGTGATGACCCTCACGACAACGACCATCGTCCGCCTCACCGCGAGCACGGCGATGGGCGAGACGGTTTTGAAAAAAGGCCTGGGCGGGAACGTGGCGGCCGCGGACCTCGGGTGTTCGCCCCGGGCGATCTGAAATTACTGCTGCTTGCGTTGATTGCCGAGCAGCCCTGCCATGGCTACGACCTGATCCGCCAGATCGAAGGCATGTTTGACGGTGCCTACAGCCCAAGCCCAGGGGTGATCTATCCGACCCTGACCTTCCTTGAAGAAAGTGAGCTGATTGAAGGCGACGCTCAAGGTGGCAAAAAACACTATGCCGTCACTGACGCAGGTCGTGCCTCATTGGCCGAGCAGAAAGTCGCTCTGGATGGCGTAAGGATGCGTATAGACGTCAGCAAGCGCTCATTGCGCGGTCATGATCGTCCTGCGGAAATCCATGAGGCCGTGCATAACCTGCGCCACGCCTTGCAACTGCACCACGGTCGCTGGAGCCTCGAAGAAATCCTCCGGGTTCGCGACCTGCTCAACAACACCGCCAAAGCCATCGTCGATGGCCCCCACGTCACCTCGGAGAAGCCGGTATGAATTCACAGCAATCCATTCATCGTGTCAGCCATGAGATCAAACGCCGCAAGCTTGAAGTGCTGCGAGTGACGGACATTACACCCAAAATGCGCCGGATTACCTTGCATGGTCCAGACCTGAACGGCTTCATCAGCCTGGGACCCGATGACCATGTGAAATTGATTTTCGCCACCACCCCCGAAGAACAGGCCGCGCTGGATAACTTCATTCCGGGCGCCCCAAGCGACGGGCCAAAACCCGTCATGCGTGACTACACCCCGCGCCGCTACGACGCGGTCAGTGGTGAACTGGATATCGATTTCGTATTGCATGGCGAAGGCCCTGCGGCGACCTGGGCGGCACAGGCCCAACCGGGGCAGTTTCTGAATATCGCCGGGCCGCGGGGTTCGATGATAGTGCCGGATATCTTCGACAGTTATCTGCTCATCGGCGATGAAACCGCCCTGCCCGCTATTGCCCGGCGTCTTGAGGAGTTGCCAGCCAATCGCAGTGCGCTGGTCGTCGTTGAAGTTGCAGACTCGGGTGAGCAGCAGGTTTTTGACAGCAAAGCACAGGTCGACGTGATCTGGATCGTGCGTGGCGAACAGGATCTGGTGGACGTCACCCGCCGCCTGGAAATGCCTGAAGGCAAGCTGTACGCCTGGATCGCAACCGAATCGCTGCTGTCGCGCAAACTGCGCCGGGTACTGCTCGGTGAGTTCGGGCTGGAGGAAGAGTTCGTCAAGGCTGCGGGGTACTGGCGGCTGGATGGGAGTGACGAGGGTTGATGAACAAGTAGCTTTCATCAGACAAACTACTGCTATCTGATTTGGAATGCTTTTTCTGTAGGAGCTGCCGAAGGCTGCGAAGCATTTCTACTGATAAACCGCGATCGCAGCCTTCGGCAGCTCCTACAGGTCCTGTGTTTGCCGCGAGACTGTTCGGTGCAATAGACACCGGGGCAGCTCCTACAAATTCAGCGTCTGGCGCGTAACCTGTCCACACCAAGCAGCACCAGCGAAATCACGATAAAACCGATCAGCACTCCACCCGCATTGGTAAACGCCTGCACATAGCCAATATTGCCGACGTTGATGAATGGGTACATGTAGTCGCCAATCGAGCTGCCACGCAGCAGCACGTACGAAAAGTAGATCACCGGGTAGAGAATCCACAGCAACACATGCTCAAGCCGCAACAGTCCCTTGGGTACGTACAGCCACCAATACAGCAGAAAAGCCAACGGCATGACGTCGTGCAGTAACTCGTCAGCCACAAACTGCCAACCTTCCGGGTGCCAGAGATGGCGCAGCAATATGTTGTAGGCGAGTCCGACCAAAACAATGCTGGCTGCAATCCCGCCGCACACGACCGGATGCTGGAAGAAGCGATGCGCGGCCGAGGTTCTGGCGGTCAGCGCGCAGGTCAGTACCACCGCTACCAGCGTGTTGCTCCACACGGTAAAAAAGCTGAAAAACCGCACCAGCCCACCTATCAGACTGGCGTCATCGGCCCAGCGTGCAATGAAAACAAGGTAAAGCTGAATGGCCAGTCCTGACCACCCGAGGCAGGCGGCAATCATCGTGTAACAGCGCTGTCCTTGCGCACTTTTCATGTATTGGAAGTACATCGTTTTTCCTTGGAGCCCAGCCTTGGAACCGGGCGAAATTACCAGCCTTTGCTGCGGTGCAACTTTACGTACAACGCCTCGACCTTCTCCCTGGCCCAAGGCGTCTTGCGCAGAAACGTCAGGCTGGACTTGATGCTTGGGTCGCTCTTGAAGCAGCGAATATCAATGCGCTCAGCCAGGCCTGACCACTCGTAATGCTCAACCAGTGCGTTGAGGATCTGTTCCAGCGTTACGCCGTGCAAAGGGTTGGAGTGGGGTGTATTCATGCAAAACCTTCAGGCTCAATGGATGGGGGCACTTCCCGGAAGCTGCGCACCTTAGCCGAGCCTTCAGACAGCGGGAAGAGCTTAGCGTGCGAAGAGTTTGGTCTGGCAGTCAGCTATCGCCTATCTCAACTGTAGGAAACATCCGAAAAGTTCCTCTTTGAGGCCATAAAGAGATGTTATATTGTAACAACAGTTATCCATCTCAACGCTTCGCCGGGTGCCTCAGAATGCACCCGCCTGCCAAGGAACTTCGCATGTCTCCCAAATATTTGCTCTGGCACCTCACGCCATTGGCAGCCGCCATGCTGCTCGCCTCAACGGCGCACGCAGCGAACACCGTGGATCTACAACCCCAAGTGATTACCGCAAACCCGCTGGGCAGCGACCAATTGGCATCACCAGCAACGGTTCTTGAAGGCGACGATCTGACGTTGCAACAAAAAGGCAGCCTGGGCGAAACACTGAACAAGCAGCCGGGGGTTTCGTCTTCCTATTTTGGGCCCGGCGCCAGCAGGCCGATTATTCGCGGACTGGACGGCGACCGGATTCGCATCCTGCGCAATGGTGTCGGCGCACTGGATGCCTCGTCGCTGTCTTACGACCATGCGGTCCCGCTGGACCCGGTTAACGTCGAGCGCATCGAGATTGTTCGCGGTCCGGCCGCTTTGTTATATGGCGGCAGCGCCATCGGTGGCGTGGTCAACACGTTCGACAACCGCATCCCGACCGAGGCCATCGAGGGTATTCATGGCGCCGGTGAACTGCGCTACGGCGGCGCCGACACTACCCGTAGCAGCGCGGGGAAGCTGGAAGCAGGAAATGGCCAGTTCGCTTTGCACATTGACGCCAATGCTCGCGAGTTCAACGACCTGCGCATCCCGAGTTATGCCCGCACCAGCGAGCAACGCGCTGCAGAGGAAGGCACTGACAAGAAACATCGTTTGAGCAACAGTGATGGTCGCCAGGACGGTGGAGCAGTGGGCGGCTCCTACACTTGGGACGATGGCTACGCGGGCCTGTCCTATAGCAACTATGACTCCAACTACGGGTCGCCAGCGGAAGAAGACGTACGCATCCGCATGCAGCAGGAGCATTACGCGTTCGCTTCAGAGATTCGCAATCTGTCGGGGCCTTTCACTTCGATAAAAATGGACGCGGGCTACACCGATTATGAGCACCGCGAAATAGAAGGCGGAGAAGTTGGCACTACCTTCAAGAATAAGGGTTATGAGGCCCGGGTGGAAGCGCGTCATCAGCCGATTGGCCCGCTTGAAGGCGTGGTCGGCGCGCAAGTTACCCGTGGCGAATTCTCTGCACTGGGAGAAGAAGCGTTCGTGCCGCAGACCGATACTGACGCGGGCGCGCTATTCATTCTCGAAGAACTGCAGGCTACTGAACGTTTGAAATTGAGCCTCGGCGGCCGTGTCGAACACACTACCGTCGACCCCGATGCCAAAGGTAACGAGCGCTTTTCCAGTGCGGATAGTTCGAGCAGCTTCACTGCTGGCAGCCTGTCGTCCGGTGCCACCTACACCCTGACACCCATCTGGTCGCTGGCCGCAACCTTGGGTTATACAGAACGTGCACCCACCTTCTATGAGCTATATGCCAACGGCGCGCACGTTGCTACTGGCACTTACGAACGCGGCGATGCGGGTCTGTCCAAGGAAAAAGCAGTGTCCAGCGACCTGGCCCTGCGCTTCGATAACGGAACCCATAAAGGCAGCGTCGGCGTGTTCTACAGCCACTTCTCCAACTACATCGGCTTGCTGGGCACCGGTCGTACGCTGGATGACGACGGAGTGCAGGACGCGAACGGAATTCCGGAATACAACTATTCGGGTGTTCGTGCCCGGTTCAGTGGCTTCGAAGCACAGGACCAGTGGAAGCTGGGACAGAATCAGTACGGGAGCCTCACGCTGGAGCTTTCCGGTGATTACACCCGTGCAAAGAATCTCGATACCGGCGAAGCCTTGCCGCGTATTGCTCCGTTACGTTTGAACAGTGGTCTGTTGTGGGAGCTTAACAAGTGGCAGGCGCGGATCGATGTAGAACACGCCAGCTCACAGCGTCGTGTTCCGGATAATGAAACCGGCACCGATGGCTACACCACATTGGGTGCCAGCGCCGGGTACAAATTTGATCTGGGCAGCAGCCAGTGGCTGGCGTTCGTCAACGGCGAAAACCTGACCAACCAGACCGTGCGCTATGCCAGCTCAATCCTGCGCGACATCGCTCCCGCGCCTGGGCGCAGTGTCGAAGTGGGGTTGCGGACGACGTTTTGATAAATCCCGCAGTTGACCTTGCAGGACCGGCGGTAGGCGAAAATGCAGCAAGTAGAGCGCCCCCCCCGATCGCAAACAGATGTAAAGCGCTCCCCTATGGGAGCAGAGCTTGCTCGCGATAAGAACACAGCAATCTGAAGCGAATCGCGTTCAGCCTTATCGCGAGCAAGCTCTGCCCACAATAAGAACCAGGCAAGCCTCGCTCCAACAGATATCCATCCCCACTGTTGCAATCCCCGCAATGATCCATGTCAGTTTTGTTGCTTTTTACAAACTCGATAGCCCCCTATCATTACAACCTGCCAGCTGAACCGATTTTGCAACCTCTAAATACGTTGCAAAGCCGCGGCATAGCGCCGCATGCCTTTCTGAATAACTCAAAAGAACGATACCCATGTCCGCCAACCCGAGACGTTTTTTGGCTTTTGCCCTGCCCTTCCCTTCAAACTTGAGCATCGCCGTAAGGCTCTGTGGACTTGCCGTTGCCGGTCTGGCCAGTTGCGCTCAGGCTGCACCCGCATTCGACAGTGAATCGCCCTGGATGCTGGGCGACTGGGCAGGCAAACGTACCGAGCTGTCACAGCAAGGCTATGACTTCAAACTCGATTACACCGCAGAGATGGGTTCCAACCTGCACGGTGGTTACAGCCACGACAACGCGTTCCGCTACAGCGATCAATACGCTCTGGGCGCGCATCTCGATCTGCAGAAGATCCTCGGCTGGCAGGATGCCGAGTTTCAGTTGACCGTGACCAACCGCAATGGCGACAACATCAGCAACGACCGCGTCAGTGACCCGCGCACAGGTACGCTGTCTTCGTCCCAGGAAGTCTGGGGCCGTGGCAGCGTTACCCGCCTGACACAGCTGTGGTACCAGCAAAAATTCTTTGATCAGGCCTTGAGCGTCAAGCTCGGCCGATTCAATCAGGGCGAGGATTTCGGCAGCTTTCCCTGCGACTTCCAGAACCTCTCACTGTGCGGCTCTCAAGTCGGTAACTGGGACGGCGGCACCGTCTATAACTGGCCGGTAAGCCAGTGGGCGATGCGCATCAAGTACCAGATCGCTCCGGAATTTTTCGCCCAGATCGGCGCATTCGAGCAGAACCCTTCGAACCTGGAAAACGACAACGGCTTCAAGCTGAGCGGCAGTGGCACACAAGGGGCGGTCCTGCCGGTTGAACTGGTTTGGTCGCCCAAGGTGAACGGTCTGCCAGGCGAGTATCGCGCCGGTTACTACTACAGCACCGCCGACAGCCAGGACGTTTACAAAAGCAGCAATGGCCAGTCGGCAGCGCTCACCGACGGCACTTATCGCAGTGCTTCGAGCAAACACGGCATGTGGTTGAACCTGCTGCAGCAGGTGACTAGTCGGGACGACGATCAAAGTCGCGGCTTGAGCATCTTCGCCAACGGCACGATGCACGACAAGAAAACCAACCTGGTCGACAACTACGTCGCCGTTGGTGCGTTCTATAAAGGCCCGTTTGATGCCCGCCCCAAAGACGATATCGGTTTTGCAGTCTCACGCATCCACGTCAATCCGGCCTACCGCAAGGATGCGAATGCACGCAATCAGGCGGCAGCGGTCAACGACTACAACGATCCAGCCTTCACGCCGTTGCAGGACACCGAATACAACGCCGAGCTGTATTACGGCGTACACCTGACCAACTGGCTGACAGTACGGCCGAATCTGCAGTTCATTCGCCATCCCGGTGGCGTCGACAAAGTGGACGATGCGTTGGTGGCAGGCCTGAAAATTCAGTCATCGTTCTGACCGACGGCTGATTTCTGCTGTCATTAGTTCGTCTCAACAACTAGTTTCAAAGTATTGCAGGAATTTCTTCAACGAGTCCTGCGCGAATAACAAAGCTTCATCACTTAAATCTGTCCTTGGAGATTCACACTATGAGCACTGACGGTGCTTTGAGTAAAAATCGCCTGCTGCCGACATTGCTCGGGCTGGTGATACTGCTGATGGGGCTTGCCCTGTTGGCCTTAGGCGTCCAGCTGCTACAAGTAGACGGTTCGCCGTATTACGTACTGGCAGGCATCGGCTTCGCGGTGACAGGTGTTTTGCTTGTCACCGGACGCCGCGCGGCGTTCGGCTTGTACGCGCTGATTCTGTTTGCCAGCACCGTCTGGGCATTGTGGGAAGTGGGTCTGGACTGGTGGCAACTCGTGCCGCGTCTGGCACTGTGGTTTGCCCTCGGCATCGTGATGTTGCTGCCATGGTTCCGCCGCCCGGTCCTGCGGGGTCAGCCTGGCGGTAAAGGCGTCGGCGCATTGGCAGTTGCCGTGGTACTGGCCGGCCTCACAGCATTGGCAAGCCAGTTCACCAACCCAGGTGAACTCAAAGGCGAGTTGAATCGCGACACCGCAGGGACAACCAGCGCCGCACCCGCCATGCCTGACGGCGACTGGCAGTCCTACGGTCGCACCGCTTTTGGTGACCGTTACTCGCCACTGGCGCAGATCACTCCGGATAACGCCAGTAAGCTGGTGCCTGCCTGGACTTATCGCACGGGCGATATTCCCGGCCCGAACGATCCGGGCGAAACCACGGCCGAGAACACGCCACTCAAAGTCAACGGCATGCTGTACGTCTGTACGCCGCATAGCCAGGTGATTGCGCTTGACCCGGACACAGGCAAGGAAATCTGGCGCTACGATCCGAAGATCAGCACCCAGAATGCTGCCAACTTCAAAGGCTGGGCACACATGACCTGCCGTGGTGTGTCGTACCACGATGACGCGGCCTATGCGGCAGCCCCTGCGCAAAGCCCTGCAACACCCGCTGTCGCTTCCGCCGGGAGCAATGCTTGCCCGCGTCGCATCTTCCTGCCGACTGCTGACACCCGTCTGATCGCGCTGAACGCCGACACCGGCAAAGTCTGTGAAGACTTCGGCAACAAAGGCGCTGTCGACCTGAGCGCCAACATCGGCACGTTCGCCGCAGGCGGTTACTACTCCACGTCACCACCTGCTGTGACCAAGGACCTTGTAGTGATCGGCGGCCACGTGACCGACAACGTTTCCACCGACGAGCCTTCGGGCGTGATCCGTGCGTATGACGTTCACACAGGCCGTCTGGTGTGGAACTGGGACAGCGGCAACCCGGACGATACGACTCCGCTTGCTGAGGGCAAGTCCTACACTCGTAACTCGCCCAACATGTGGTCCATGTTCGCCGTCGATGAAAAACTCGGCATGCTCTACCTGCCAATGGGTAACCAGACCCCGGATCAGTGGGGCGGTGACCGTACTGAAGAGTCGGAGAAATACAGCGCCAGCATCGTGGCCCTGGACATCGCTTCAGGCAAAGTCCGCTGGAGCATGCAGCTCACTCACCATGACCTCTGGGACATGGATGTCGGTGGCCAGCCGACGCTGATGGACATGAAAACCGCTGACGGCATCAAGCCAGCCGTGCTGGTTTCGACCAAGCAAGGCAGCATCTACGTGCTGGATCGCAGCACTGGCAAACCGATCGTACCGATTAATGAAGTACCGGTCCCAGGCGGTGCGGTAGCGGGCGATCACACTTCGCCAACTCAACCTAAATCAGACCTGAACTTCATGCCGCCACCGCTCAAGGAGCGCGACATGTGGGGCGTGACGCCGTTCGATCAGGCGCTGTGCCGGATCGACTTCAAATCCCTGCGTTACGATGGCCCGTTCACCCCGCCGTCGCTGCAAGGCTCGATTGTTTACCCAGGTAATTTCGGTGTGTTCGACTGGGGCGGCATTTCGGTTGACCCGGTGCGGCAGATCGCCTTCGTCAACCCGAGCTACATGGCGTTCCGTTCCAAGCTTGTGCCTGCGGCAGAAGTTGAAGGCGGTCCTGGCCGCAAGAGCGAAACCGAAGGTGTGCAGCCAAACAAAGGCGCGCCATACGGCGTGATCCTCGAAGCGTTGCTGTCGCCGATGGGTCTGCCTTGCCAGGCACCCGCGTGGGGTTATGTGGCGGCAGTGGATCTGACCAACCATCAGACCATCTGGAAACACAAAAACGGCACCGTGCGTGACAGCTCGCCGGTTCCGATCCCATTGAGCATGGGCGTTCCAAGCCTGGGCGGCACGTTCACCACAGCCGGTGGCGTTGCCTTCCTCAGCGGCACGCTTGACCAGTACCTGCGCGCTTACGATGTTCGTAACGGCAAGCAACTGTGGGAAGGCCGCCTGCCAGCAGGCGCGCAAACCACGCCGATGACCTACACCGGCAAGGACGGCAAGCAATACGTGCTCGTCGTCGCTGGCGGCCATGGCTCGCTGGGTACTAAGCAAGGCGACTACGTGATGGCGTTCAAACTGCCGGATTGATGGTTCGCTGAGGTAATGAAAAAGGTGGCTATCGAAAGATAGCCGCCTTTTTTTGTGTCAGATTTTCGACCTTGCCTGAAAGTGTTGCCCGGCGTAATCCCACAGAGGTTTGGCAGTTGGACCACGTTATCGTTCTTCGCGGGCAAGCCCGGCCCTTGTCAAAAAAATATGCAAACACCTGATTTATAACGATTTTGATCTGTATGAGCGCGCTTGCCCGCGATTCGGTCTGTCGGACGATAAATATATCGTCTGTGCTGACGTAATCGCGGGCAAGCGCGCTCCTACAGACCCGGTTTACTAATAGACAGCGCGGTGTCAGTGGCACCGGGGCCGCTGATACAGAGGCATGTGGTGATTCTGTTGGAGCAAGGCTTGCCCGCGAATCAGGCGCGGTGATTTAACGGGTAGACAGCATTGTCCTTATTGCGAGCAGGCTCGGCCTCCAAGAACTTCGTTCGAGTAAAGAATCGAGACCCCTTTAGCTACCGCAACTTAACGCCAGCCTTGTTCCCCGCCCGTAAAATATCGCTCCAGCGTCTGACCAGATAATTGTGCTCATCCATCACCGAGTTCCACACTGCAATATGGCTCATGCGCTGCTCATATGAGCCGCCATCACGTACCTCTCCGGCATCGATCAGGGGCAGGCCGTCGCTACCGAGCAGTTGCTCACGGGCTGGCAAGCCGGCGTACCAGTAATCCCATTCTGCCGCGCTCAGGTGGTCGCGGCTGCGTGCCGGATTGCCGATGTAATAACCCTGGCGCGCCATGATTGCCCCCGGCCAGCCGGACAGCCACCAGTTGAGATACGCATAGGCAGCATCGAGTACAGGTCCCTTGGCATGTCGCGACAACGACAAGCCGCCAAACCAGCCGCGATAGCCTTCACGGGGTACCGCCACGCGATATTTCACGCCAGCGCGATGCAGCCGCACCAGAGTCGGCGACCACAGGCTTTGAATATCGATAGTCGGGCTAAGCATCAACTCTGCGGCCTCTTCATCATCTGACCAGAACGCGCCGAAATGCCCTCCCTGTTGTTTACGCACCAGGACATCGGCGAGCATGTCGATTTCCTCGATACTCATGTTGCCGATGTCTTTGAACTGCGCCAGTCCTGCGCCCTGTACTGCCAGTGCTGCGTCCAGCGCACCAATGGCCGCATCGCTTTGCAGGGCAATACGTCCAGCCCACGCCGGATCAAGCAGCCAGCCCCAGCTTTCATGGGCACTGTCCAGCCCGGCGGGCACGCGTTCCGGGCGATAGGCAAAACTGTCGGCATTGTGCGTTAGCGGCAGCATACTGATCCGCTCGCTCACCGTACTGCCCAGCGTGCCGTCATGCTGCACGAACAGCCGCTCGCTGGGGACGCTGCCACTGCCGAGCCGGTCAGCAGGCCGCAACCGGCCGCGCTTGGGCAAGTCATTGATCTCATGCCAGAGAGCGATGCGCCGGGTATCGATGGGCTGGATGGCACGCGCCGGCCACACAAAGTCGACGTTGTGAAACCATTGATCGTAGAGGTCGTAACTCTCGGGCTGCATCACCGCGATGCGTTGCGCGGTCTGCACGTCATGCATCTGGTACACCATGCGAATACCCAGTTCCTGCTCGGCACGCTCACGGATAGATTCAAGCAAGGTAACCGATGTACCCAGGACGCGTAGCGTAATGGTCATGCCGTCGTCTCGCTGATGGCCGGAGCGAAGCTGCGGGCAAACACATCAAACGAACGACGCAACCGCTCAGGGTCAAGACCGCGCAGAATGAACACCAGTCGCGAACTGTGATCGTCCCCCGGCCAGGCCGACAGGTGCACGGGTGCATGCAGGCAATGCTGCACACCATGAATCACGATAGGCGCCTGGCTGGCATTCACGTTGAGAAGTCCCTTGACTCGAAGGATTCGTTCGCCATGGCATCTTAACATCATCGACAGCCAGACCCCGAAACCGACCCAGTCCAGCGGCTGCTCGAACCTCAGGCAGCACACTTGCGCATCACCATGCCGTGACGCTCTGGATTGCACTTGATGGAGCTTCCAGCGCGCCACCTCCTGAGCAGGCTCTGCATCGCGCACGCCTTCGCCCAGTAATAACTGATCGCCGCTGTGGACCTGCGCGGTATCCATCATGAGCGCGGAGAAATTCAGGGCCTGTAGATGTGTTCGCAACTCAGTCAGCGATGGCTCATCCACCACATCCGTCTTGCTCAGCAACAAACGATCCGCCGCCGCGACTTGCGCCAGCCACTCCGGGTGCAAACGTTCCTGCAAAGTGGCGTGACAGGCGTCTACCAGGGTCACGATCAGGCCCACATGAAAACGCCCGCGCAGTTGCGGATCGTTGCTCAGGGTCGCGAGGATCGGGGCCGGGTCAGCAAGGCCTGTGGTTTCCAGAATCACCCGGCGAAACGGCGGGATCTCACCTCTTGCGCGTCGGGCAAGCAGGCCCAGCAGCGCTTCCTTCAGTTCGCCGCGAATGGAGCAACAGACACAGCCACTCGGCAGCAATACGGTGTCCGGCGCGACCTCCTCGACCAGCAGATGATCGATCCCCACGTCGCCGAACTCATTGATCAGCAACGCGGTATCACCGAGGTTTTCGTCCTGCAGCAGTCGTTTGAGCAAGGTCGTCTTGCCGCTGCCGAGGAAGCCGGTGATAACGTTCAACGCGATGCTCATGATGACCTCTGCAAATGATCCAGCACGACGGGGTCAAGCGGGTCCAGCTGGCGACCAATCAGTAATTCGGCCTTCTCCCACAGTTGATCGAGGCCCGACGCCAGTGCCTGCTTGCCGGTGGCACCGAGCAACAGGTACGACGAACCCTGAAAGTCTTCAACCCTGAGGCGAAACGGCGCTACCACTCTGTTGATCGCCGCGATACGCCGCAAGCGCTCACGACGTCGGGGCAACTCACCACCCAACGGGTCGCTCCAATGCACGTCTTCGCCCAGCAGGCCACACAATCCACACATCAGGTGATCCTCATTGACTGACTACGGCATCACATCGCCAGAGTTCGGCCCCAATGTCTGACCGACAAACAGATTGCCTCCCGGCTCACTGGCCAGAAGCACCGCTACCGGCGCGACCTCTGCCGGTAGACCGAAGCGCCCCAGCGGTAACTCGGCAGCCTTGGCCGTTTTCCAGGCGCTGCTGATGCCCGACACCAATGGCGTTTCAATCGGGCCAGGGGCAATTGCGTTAACCAGCACGTTGTCCTTGGCCACTTCCAGCGCCAGCGATTTGGTAAAACCTAACACTCCAGCCTTGGCCGCAGCGTAATGAGTGAGTTCAGCGCCGCCCTTTATACCCAGCTGCGAAGCGACGTTGATGATGCGCCCCCACCCTTGACCCAGCATGTGCGGCAGTGCCCGCTGACTCGCCACGAAGACACTGGTCAGGTCTACACGCAACATGTCGTTCCACATGTCGATGCTCAAATCGACACAGCGCGCCTGAGTGAGCATGCCAGCGTTATTGACCAGAATGTCGATGCCCCCAAAATGCTCGACGCAGGCATCGACACTGGCTTGCGCGCCTTCGACGCTGCCCACATCGGCCACGCACTCGCGCACCTGCGCACCCAGTTGTCGGCACTCCTGGGCGACTTGCGCCAGGCTTAGCGGATCACGATCACCCAGCACCAGTATTGCGCCTTCGAGTGCATAGGCACGGGCAATGGCTGCACCAATTCCGCTGCCTGCGCCCGTGATGACAGCGCGTTTGTCGATCAGTTGTTGCATGTACGGGTTCCTTTTTGAAATGGCGCACGATCCTGTGGGACCGATTTATCAGGGAAGAACAAAGCCCGGCGGACATAAAGCCCACGGTGTGACCCACATCGCCTTCGCGAATGAATTCGCTCCCACAGGTTCTGCACGATGCCGTTAGACCGGCTTTAGCCGGGAGGAAGTCGGGGTGTTCGCTAGATTTTCGTCGGCGACATACCGCTCTCCCGGCTAAAGCCGGTCCTACAAGATCAAGAGCACGCTTGCAGGCAAACATGGAATCTCCCACCTCATCTACGCAGAGTCTTCACCCAGGCCAACGCACCGTCAGCCCTCCATCAATCACAATGCTTTGTCCGGTCAGGTAACTGGCTTCATCGCTGCACAGGAAACGCACCAGTGAGGCGACTTCATCAGCCCGCCCCACACGGCCGAGCGGGATAGCTTTGGCTGCCTGAGCGAGACCTTCCGGGCCCAGGGAGTTTTTGCTGTCCAGGGATTGCGGCGTCTCGATCAATCCGGGAATCACCGCATTGCAGCGAATACCACGGCCAGCCAACTCCACCGCCAGTGATCGACACAGCCCTGGCACGCCAGCCTTCGCGGCTGCGTAGTGAGCATGGTCCTGCCAGCCGTAAACGCCGCCTGCTATAGACGAAATCGCCACCAAAGCGCCGCCTTCTCCCATGTGCCTGGCCGCGGCGCGGAAGGTGCGCATGACGCCGGTCAGATCCACATCGAGCATCTCGTTCCAGAGCTCGTCTGTCATTTCCAGCAGCGGAGCGCGGCGCAGCAGGCCTGCGTTAGCCACGGCGTAGTCGATGCGGCCGAAGACCTCAAGCGCCTGATCGGCCAATGCATCTACCGATTGCGTGCTGGTGACGTCCAGTGCCGCCATCAGACACTCGCCCCCCACTGCTTCCACCAAACGAATGGTTTCCTGAGGATCGTGAGGATCGGCGGGGTAAAAACCGCCAACCACTGCAACGCCTTTTTGCGCGAACGCTACGGCCAGCGCCTGCCCGATGCCGCTGGCGGCACCGGTGATCACTGCGACTTTACGGGTCATGTGCAATTCCTCATTTCACGGTTTCGGGACGCACGTGGCGGGCGGCAAACATCAACGCACCGGAGAGGAAGCAAGGCAGCGCGCCGAAGTACAAGGCAGAAGTCTGCCAGTTGCCGCCTGCGCTCAGCACCGAGGTGGCACCAAAGCCCGCAACCACTGCGCCGATGGGCCCCATGGCGTGAATGATCGCGCCGCCAGTAGCGCGGATACTGGTCGGGAAGCTTTCGCTGATGAAGAACAACGCGGCTGAGTAAGGACCGATCAGGAAGAACAGACCCAGGCTGTAAAGACCGATCACGACGGGCATGTTGCTAGGGCCGTAGAGCATCGCGGCAAAGGACAGTCCACCCAGCATCCAGCCCAGTCCGATCACGTTACGGCGACCAATCTTGTCGCCCATCCAGCCGTGGCTCAGGTAACCGCAGTACCCCACCAGATTGGATAACACCAGAATGATCAGCGAGTTCTCGAAAGAGACGTGATGCACACTGACGATCACTGACGTACCGAGCACGCTGAACACCTGAATCGCTGCCCAGTTGAGCAGAATGGCCGCACCAATCACCAGGGTTGCACGGCGCGATGTGCCACGAAACGCTGCGGCCAGACCTGCAGTGCGGTGCTCTTCGTAATCCACTCCATAGGTCAGCGCCACGGCTTGAGCCTGGCTCACATCTCCGGCTTTGCGCAGTTGAGTGATGCGCTGATGGATCTGGAACTGCGGACTCTCCTTGAGTTTGCGCGCCAGAATCGCGATGACGATGGCCGGGATCGCCGCAAAAACGAAGCAGCCCTGCCAGCCGATGATGGGCAACAGCACCGCAGTCAATCCCGCAGCAATCAACGCCCCAACTGGCCAGCCACCTTGCACCAGGCTGTAAATAAAGCCGCGACGTTTAGCCAGACGCGGGTCATCGGAGGCCGCGTAGATTTCACTCAGGTAAGTAGCGTTGACCGTTTCTTCCGCATAGCCCAGGCCACCCAGAGAACGAATCAGGATTAACGGCGATTTCCCCCACGAACCTCCGATCGCGGTCAGCGCCGAACAGATCGCCGAACCGCTGACGGTGAAGATAATGCCCATGCGTCGACCCAGGCGATCTACCAGCGGCCCGATGGCCAGGGCGACCACTGCGGTCCCGACCGCCACCCAGGTCGCAATCTCGGCCTGCTCTACTTCGCTCCACGCAAAATGCCGACCGATTTCCGGCAACAGCGTGCCGAACAGAATGAAGTCGTACACCGCAAAGACCCAGGCGAAGAACGCGATCCAGGTGGCAAATCGCACCTGGTCTGGAGTCAGTTGCTGGGGTTTCCAGCCAGTCAGGTCAAGCTTGCTGTAAATGGACATGAGTGACGCCTCGCACAGGGCAATGAATCAGCGGTTACGTGGGTTACGGCGGACAAAGTCGTCGGCGATTTCGTCGAAGGTGACGAACTTGACGCCCTCATGGCTCTGGATGTGTTCGATCAAACGCTCCAGCATCAACAGCACCTGCGGGCGACCAGAGACATCCGGGTGGATAGTCATGGTGAACACCGCGTGCTCGTGCTCGCGATAGACCCAGTCGAACTGGTCGCGCCACATTTCTTCCAGATGGCGGGGGTTGACGAAGCCATGGCTGTTGGGGGCTTTCTTGATGAACATCATGGGCGGCAGGTCATCGAGGTACCAGTTGGCCGGGATCTCCACCAGATCGGTTTCTTCACCGCGCACCAACGGTTTCATCCACGTATCGGGATGCTGGCTGTAATCGATCCTGGTCCACTTGTCTCCGACCCGGACGTAGTACGGATGGAAATCGTTGTGCATCAGGCTGTGGTCGTACTTGATGCCTTTTTTGAGTAGCAACTCATTGGTGACGTTGCTGAATTCCCACCAGGGTGCGACGTAACCGGTCGGACGCTTGCCGGTCATTTGCGTGATCAGCTCGATGGACTTGTCGAGGACGATCTCTTCCTGCTCCGGGGTCATCGCAATCGGGTTTTCGTGGCTGTAACCGTGCACACCGACTTCATGACCGGCATCGACAACGGCCTTCATTTGCTCGGGGAAGGTTTCCATGGAGTGGCCGGGAATGAACCAGGTGGTGCGCAAGCCGTAACGCTCGAACAGTTTGAGCAGACGCGGCGCACCCACTTCACCCGCGAACAGGCCACGGGAGATGTCATCCGGAGAATCCTCACCGCCGTAGGAACCCAGCCAACCCGCTACCGCATCAACATCGACGCCAAATGCACACAAGATTTCTTTAGCCATTTTGCTACTCCTGCTTGTTGATCAGACCGGCGCTAACGCATTCATCACTGGGTGCCGGGTTCCAGTGCTTTACTGTTCGAGGTCAATCAGGCCTCGGCCATTGCCGCTTCGACGGCCAGCGCGGCGCGCAACAAACGTGCGTCTTCCCCCGCTGGCGCGCTGAGCAACAGCCCTGTTGGCAACCCGCGTTCGTCATGACCGCTGGGCAAGGAAATACCCGGCATGTTCAGCAGGCTGCCAGGCATGGTCAGGCGCAAGGTGGCCAGATTGGTCTGGAAAAACAGCTCGTCGTCCGCCAGCAAAGGCGCCAGCGGCGGGGCCACATGGGCCACGCTTGGAGTCAGCAGAAAAGCGCCGTCAAGCTCCAGGCTGATTTGCTCCTGCAGTTGCTCACGGGCGCTATATAGCTTGAGTAGTTGACTGGCGGGCATGTGCCGGGCCGTCTCAAGGCGCATGCGCACCCGAGGATCGAGCTGGCTGGCGGCATCGCTGTCGAGCAGGTTCTGATGCAAAGCAAAAGCCTCCGCAGCGCCCAGCCAGCCGTGCTGTTGAATCAGCTGCAAGGTGGCCTGGAAGGCTGCACATGGCCGCATCTCCACCAGCGCACCGGCTTCATGCAACCGCGCCACCGCCTGCAACAGGTTATTGCGCACCGCGGGTTCGACACGTTCGTCCTGCAAAACCGTCTCATCAACCCAGAAACGCTGCCCGACCAGACTGCGCGGCACCAGAGAAGTCGGCTTGCTACGAGCACGCAGCACATCATCAATAACGATGACGTCGCGTACGCTGCGGGTCAGCGGGCCGACGCTGTCCAGCGTATGGGCCAAGGGAAAAATGCCGTCCCGACTGTAGCGCCGAGTGGTGCTGCGAAACCCTACCAAGCCATTGAAAGCGGCCGGAATGCGGATCGAGCCTGCGGTGTCGGTCCCCATGGCGATAGGCACAATGCCCGCGGCGACCGCGACCGCCGAACCGGAAGACGATCCACCCGCAATGCGAGGTTGATCATCGCTGTACGGATTGATCGGCGTACCAAAATGCGGGTTGAGGCCCAACCCCGAATACGCAAACTCACTGAGGTTGGTTTTCCCCACACTGACCAGGCCCGCCCGCGCCAGAAGGCCGGTGGTGGGTGCATCCAGCAACGCGGCCCCAAGGTTATTACGCACGGCGGCACCGGCGCTGGTGACGGTGCCAGCGACATCAAACAGGTCTTTCCAGGCAACGGGTACTCCATCGAAGGGGCTTAGAGGCTGCCCCGCCCGCCAACGAGCCGCAGATGCATGGGCCTCACGGCGTGCACGTTCGACGCTCAGGGAGATAAACACGTGATCAGCGGACAGGGCTTGTTCAAGCGCCAGTTCGAGGGCCTGCACCGGATCATTGCGACCCGAAGCATATCCCTCGGCCATTGCACTGGCATCCATAGCCCTGCATTGGCTAGAACTGTTGATCATCGGCATGCCGCACCCATTAAATGTACTTATTAATAAAATGTACATTTAATGGAGGCAGATTCCATGCCAAACATACGTCAGCTCACCAGCGTTGCCAGCGTCAAAACTTTCTAAACCACAGCAAATGGTTATGCCAGAGCCCTTTCAACGCGATGGATGATTGTGTTTTGGGGGAGCTCCCCGGCAAAACGTATCCTCACTGCAAAAAATGTACATTTTATAAAAGGTACGTTTAGGTGCACATTAGTAACAGTGAGCCCTATGAATGTGCATCGCACGTAGCTCGAGGTGACAAATGGACTTCTGTGCGAGAATCCGCCGTCGATCATTAGAGAAGCTCAGGAAACCGATGTCAGGAGACGATTCGCGCACGGCCTCACGCTATGCCACGATCCGGGAAGTGTTACGCGAAGCCATTGTCAGCGGGGCGGCGAGCACCGGTCTGGTACTGCTCGAAGCGCCGCTGGCCGACCTTTTCGGCACCAGCCGCGTGCCGGTGCGCAAAGCACTCAATCTGCTGCATGACGAGGGACTGATCTGCCGGTTTGACGGCCGTGGGTATCTGGTCAATCCACAAGGCATTGAGGTTGAGCCACTGCGCCTGACCCTCAGTCATAAACAGTTTGGCCTGGATAGCAGTGAAGAGCTGGTGGATACCCGTCCGCTGGGCGAGCGCATTTACGACGAAATCAGCGCGGCGCTTTCAAGCTGCATGGCCTTCGGGCACTACCGGCTGGACGAAAAAGACGCTGCAGAGCATTACGGCGTCAGCCGCGCCGTGGTGCGTGAAGCACTGATGCGCTTGCGTGATCGCGGGCTGGTGGAAAAGGAACCCTACTCGCAATGGCTGGCCGGCCCGCTGACGGCGCGCGAAGTGACCGAAGACTACGAACTGCGCGCCTGCCTGGAGCCCGAAGCGTTGCGCCAGACAGCACCGGGCCTGAGTCGCGAAACGCTGGAAGCCATGCTTGAACGGGTCGTTCAGGCGCAAAACGCGGAACACTGCAGCCTTGAAGATATCGAACGCATCGAGGAAGACCTGCACCAGCATTGCCTGTCAGGCCTGCATAATCGCAAGATTGCTACGTTGATTCGCCAAGGGCAAAGTCCGATGATCATCAGCCGGATCTTCTACCGATTACTGGGCATCGGTGCCGACGAGGCGATGCTGGCTGAACATCGCCTGATTATCGAACTGCTGCTGCATGGTGCATTCGACGCCGCCGCACTGAACCTCAAGGAGCACTTGCTGCGCGCACGACAGCGCATGCTGCAACGACTGAAAGTGCTGTCGGTATTGCCTGAACAGGAAGTGCCCGGGTATTTGACGCGTTTAAGTTGAGTGTCAGCCTGTTGGAACCGGGCTTGCCCGCGAAGAGCGATAATGCGGGGGACCAGACGGATCAGGTCGGCAGGTTCGCGGGCAAGCCTCGCTCCAACACCGCCCGCCCCTACTTCTCGATCACTTCTGCGCGCATCGGGGCCAGCCGGGCAATCAAACGATTCTGGTTTGGCACCGAAATACCTTCGGCATCCATGGCCTTGATCAGGTTTTCAACCAGAGCATTGAAATCACTGCGCGTCAGCTTCTGGCCCTTATGGGCTTCAGCCATAGTGTCACCGGTGTACTTACACGGGCCACCCGCTTCGACACACAGCTGCTCAACCAGCTTGTCACGCAAACGCACGATATCGATCTTCTTGAAGTGCTCGCCGATGCGCTCATCTTTTACCGACGTGATGAGCAAGCCCTCAACAATTCGCTGAATCCCGGCGCGCTGTCCAAGGCCTTGATAGAGGCTGTCGTCTTTAGGCGGTTGTTGGGCACAACCAACCAGCAAAACAATCAGAAAAAAGCTGAGCAGACGCATGATCAGAAACTCCCCTGAATGGACAGATAAGCCCCGTTCTGGTTTTCCAGCGTCGCGATTTCTCCCAGCTTCGCGTAAGCAAGCACCACGGAGAGATGTTTGTTGGGGAAATAACCCACGAACAGATCAGCCCAATCACTTTCACCAGCAAAAGAAAGGTTGTCCGGTTTCTCACGATATTCCACACCCACTGCCCAGCGCGGGTTGAGCAACACGGCGACCGAACCTTCCTTGAGCACGCTACGCGTATCGCGACGATCACCGCCGAAACCCAGCAGACCGGTTTCATTGGCGCGGCTGTAACGTACGCCACCGTTGACCACCAGGTTGTAGCCGAACGCAGCCCCCATGAACAGGCGACTGGCAGTCAGGTAGCCTTCGACATCCGCATCGCGTTTGGCGCCGATGAGGCTGGGGATCAGGAAATCATTCTGGTGTTTGTATTCAATCCCGAGGGAGACCTGCGGCAGGGTGTCGTAGATCAGGTCGCCGAACAGGCGCACTTTCAGGCCGAAGATGTCCTGAGTCACGTTATCTTCAGGCAAGCTCAGATCCTTCTGCAACGTGCCCAGGTCAAAGCGCTGGTGAGCGTAGGACAGTTCGACGCGATTGCCGTAAGCGACCGACATGCCAGCTACATCCAGGGTGTAATCCGGCAGGTCGACATGGGTTGCAAAAACGCTGGAACCCCACTCGCCCTGCTCGCCATAGCCGGTCAGCACGGCCCACGGAATAATCCCGCCGCCAGCGGCGCCCTCAATGCTCGACGCCCCACCCGTGGCGATTAAACGACCATTGTCAGCAGCCACACATTGCGTAACAGCGCACAACGCGCACCCCAGGACGATCAAAAATTTGTGGGTCATAACTCAATTAACCACCAGGCCGGGTGAAAACAGGGACTTGGCCATCCAGGCTTCGAAGGCGACGGCGGGCAACGGACGGCTGATTAGATAGCCCTGAGCCGTGTCGCAGTGCCAACGCTCCAGCAACTTGAGACTGTGTTCGTACTCGACGCCCTCCGCGACCACCTTTAGCCCCAGGTTGTGGCTCATCTCAATGGTAGAACGCACGATCACCGCGTCCTCGCTGGTCTCATCCAGGTTGCGAATGAACGATTGGTCAATTTTCAATTCCTGCACCGGCATACGCTTGAGATGTGCCAGTGACGAATAACCGGTGCCGAAGTCATCCACCGACAGGCTGATGCCAAGATCGCGCAAGCGGTTAAGTACGATCAGTGCCTGCGCAGGCTCGCGCATGATGGCGCTTTCGGTGATTTCGAAAATGAGTTGTTCCGCTGGCACGCCGTATAACTTGAGCAGTTTTATGACGCGGTCCACGAGGTGGTCACCGTGCAGGTCATCGGCAGAGATGTTGACCGACACCTGCAAATGCAGGCCTCGCCTGCTCCATTCTGCCAACTGGCGCATGCACTCTTCGATGACCCAGTTGGTCAGCAACTGAATGCTACCCGTGCGCTCGGCCAGCACGATGAACTCGGCAGGTGAGACATTACCGAACTGCGGATGTGTCCAGCGCAACAGGGCTTCAGCCTGATGCACCGTCCCTTGCCGAATATCCAGCTTGGGCTGGTAATGCAGCAGCAGCTCACCTTTTTTCGCGGCATGCCGCAGGTCGCGAATCAGGCTGATCTGACGCTGGTGAGCAAGATCGCGACCGTCCTGATAGACCTGCAAACGGCCTGGCAGATTCACGGCATCCTGACGCGCGATGGCGGCGCGTTTGAGTAGCTCTTCAGAGGAATCACCCTGCTCGGGATAGCTGGCAATGCCAATACTGCATTCCAGCGTCACATCATTGCTGTCCACCTGTTGAGGTTGACCCAACATGCGTTGCAGCTGGTCGGCCCGCCCCACCGCACCGTCACTACCAGTGTGGTCGAGCAACACCAGAAATTCATTGGCCGTCAGCCGCGCAAGCGTGTCACCAGGCTGCAAGATATCCTGCAAGCGCTTGCCGATCTGTTGCATCAATTGGTCGACACCTGCTGAGCCACACGAATCGCTGATCGCCAGATAGTTATCGATACTCAAATACAACAAGGTCATGGAGCGCTGAGCTGTGATGGAAGTGCTCAGGCGCTCCATGGCAAGTGCGCGATTGGGTAAGCCGGTCAGCGGATCATGCAGTGCGTTGTGTGCCAGTTGATCTTCGCGAACGGCAATGCCTTGCTGCATCGTATTGATGGCAGAGGCCAACTGACCCAACTCATCGCTGCGGGCCAGTGTGACGGGTGTTTTGTAATCGCCCTCGCCAATACGTCTGGCAGCCTCGGCCAACACCTGAACCGGTTGTGAAACACTGCGCGCCAGGCCCAGCGTACCGATCAACGAAGCCAGCAGCGCGATGATCGAAATCCAGAAGATTTTTTCGTCCAGAGGCGCGAACGCCAACATGGCTTTATCCATCGGGCTTTGCAGCAGCGCGAACACTTGCTCCTGACTCCCGTCGATACTGTCCAGCACCATCGTCTGACTGAGGAAACTCAGGCCACCATGCTCGGTGGTGTGCATATGATCTTCAGCAGGATTGAGCATCAGCGCTATCAGGCTATCATCCAGCTCTGCCGGTTGCGTGCTGATCAAGCGTCCGGGCTTACCGTTCTCGACAGTAAGGAACGAAACTTCCAGGCCGCTGAGCGAGCGCAGAGACTGGGCAAGCTCGGCGTCCATGCTGAAACCCATGACGACACGGCCGATGGGCAGTGGTGCAAGGACGGTGCTTTCGACCAGCAGATGCGGCACGCCGCCACCCGGGACTATCACCGTCGACTGACCTTTACGACGAGCATCGCGCAAGGTCTGGTCAAACGGGAATTTGCTGCCCTCAACAATGCCCGGCATGGTGCTGGCTATTACGGTGCCGTCCATGCCCAGCAGAAACATGTCGTTGGCATTGATCCGGCTGCCGTGGTTGAGCAACACGGAACGAATAGTCAATGCATCAGAACTGGCGACCGCATCACGAAAGCCGAAGTCGGCCGAAACCAGTTGCACGCCGTCACGCAGACGCTTGCCACGCATATCCATGACGTCGGCGAACACACGAGTCCCCACCTCCAGCTGGGTCTGCGCCTGGGATCTGACCGCATCCCCGGTTGCAGCCTTGACGGCGAGAAACACCGCGACCACCACAACCAGCAGCAACGCGATAAGCACGCAGGCAATTCGCGCCTGAAAGCTGGTGCGCAGGTTCATTGGTGGGCCGCTTTATGAAACGCATCGCCGAACGCGTCAGGAGCAGGCGCCGAGGATTTCTCTTCTTCTCCTGGCTCCACTTTCAGCCTGAAGTCCTTGCTCAGCCCCGCGGCAGGCACCTCAAAGTCGCCGCCACTGGTCGGCTGCATATCAATGGTCTTGGGGTGCCACAGGGTCGCCGAATAATGCCCGGCCGACATATCCTCGAACTTCACGACACCATTGGCATCACTGACCGCGAACCAGGGCTCATCGGTCACATAGATGTAGCCCACCATCCAGTCATGAATGTTGCAGCCCAGCACCACTACGCCCGGCTTGTCGAACAGCAGCGGATCGGAAGGCGTGCCGCTGTAAAGGCGCAGTTCAAAGCGCTTGGCCGGAGAAAAGGAATAAACCTGATGGCGAATGTTATCGCTGTTGGGGAATTTGACTTCAGTGTTGCTGTGCACGGCCAATACCCGCGGCGCAAACTCCTGATCACGCTGGTCCATGTTCGCCTTGAGCACGACCGCAGTCTTGCCCGGCGGCCCTTGCAGGGTCAGGACAGCGTTTGGCAGGGGCTTTCCCTCTTGATCGACGACGCGAGCAGTCAGCGTGGCCGCCGGAGCAGCCACTGCGAACGCCCAACAGCCGATCAAAACGAACAGCGAAGCAAATTTATTCATAAGCTAAATCCACATCGGCAAAGCCGGATAAAACAACGCCAGCCTTGGCAACGAAGGGTCTTGTTCGCAGAGTAGCTGCGGTCAGACAGAAGATCACGCGCCGAGAAGAGGCATTTAGCCATCACCGTTCAGTAATCGACGAAAGGTTGTTACTGTGCCCTGAATGGCTTGTTTTTCCTTCCTCTCAATAGGCTATCGACAGAAGCCATTGAAACCTGAGCGCGACTGCCCCATCTAAGCACCATGTTCAATTGTGCAGGTGCCCCATGAGCGACCAGCAAGCAGACTCACAAGATTTGTCAGACGACGTAGAAGCCGAGCCCGAAGTGACACTGAGCTCCACCAGCACCTCGCTCGCATTGCCTGGGCAGAACCTGCCGGACAAGGTCTATATCATCCCGATTCACAACCGCCCCTTCTTCCCGGCTCAAGTATTGCCGGTGATTGTCAACGAAGAGCCCTGGGCTGAGACGCTGGAGCTGGTCAGCAAGTCTGATCATCACTCGCTGGCGCTTTTCTTCATGGACACGCCGCCGGAAGATCCACGGCACTTCAATACCGGGGCTTTGCCGGAGTACGGCACGCTGGTCAAGGTGCACCACGCCAGCCGTGAAAACGGCAAACTGCAATTTGTCGCCCAGGGCCTGAGCCGGGTTCGGATCAAGACCTGGTTAAAGCATCATCGTCCGCCGTATCTGGTGGAGGTCGAATATCCGCATCAGCCCAATGAGCCAACCGACGAGGTCAAGGCCTATGGCATGGCCTTGATCAACGCCATCAAGGAGCTGCTGCCGCTCAACCCGCTTTACAGCGAAGAGCTGAAAAACTACCTCAACCGCTTCAGCCCTAACGATCCGTCGCCGCTGACTGACTTCGCCGCTGCGCTGACTTCAGCGACCGGTGTCGAGTTGCAGCAGGTCCTCGACTGCGTTCCGATGCTCAAACGCATGGAAAAAGTCTTGCCCATGCTGCGCAAGGAAGTCGAAGTCGCGCGTCTGCAAAAGGAAATCTCCGCGGAGGTGAACCGCAAGATCGGTGAACACCAGCGCGAGTTCTTCCTCAAGGAACAGCTCAAGGTCATCCAGCAGGAGCTGGGCCTGAGCAAAGACGACCGCAGTGCGGACATCGAGCAGTTCGAGGCCCGTCTGGAAGGCAAAACCTTGCCCGCCCAGGCCCGCAAACGCATCGATGAAGAAATCAACAAACTCAAAGTGCTGGAAACCGGCTCCCCGGAATATGCGGTCACCCGTAACTATCTGGACTGGGCCAGCTCGGTGCCGTGGGGTGTCTTCGGTAAAGACAAACTGGACCTCAAGCACGCCCGCAAAGTGCTGGACCAGCACCACGCGGGTCTGGACGACATCAAGACCCGGATCCTCGAATTCCTTGCGGTTGGTGCCTACAAAGGCGAGATCAGTGGTTCGATCGTGTTGCTGGTGGGCCCGCCGGGCGTCGGCAAGACCAGTGTCGGCCGTTCGATTGCCGAATCGCTAGGCCGACCTTTCTATCGCTTCAGTGTCGGCGGCATGCGCGACGAGGCCGAGATCAAGGGCCATCGCCGCACCTACATTGGCGCTCAACCCGGCAAGCTGGTGCAGGCGCTCAAGGATATGGAGGTGATGAACCCGGTCATCATGCTCGATGAAATCGACAAGATGGGCCAGAGCTTCCAAGGCGACCCGGCTTCGGCGCTACTGGAAACCCTCGATCCCGAACAGAACGTTGAATTCCTCGATCACTACCTGGACTTGCGTCTGGATCTGTCGAAAGTGCTGTTCGTCTGCACCGCCAACACCCTGGACTCGATTCCCGGCCCTCTGCTGGACAGGATGGAAGTGATTCGCCTGTCGGGTTACATCACCGAAGAAAAAATGGCCATTGCCAAGCGTCACCTGTGGCCCAAGCAACTGGAAAAGGCTGGCGTGTCCAAGGGCAGCCTGAGCATCAGCGACACGGCTCTGCGTTCGATCATTGAAGGTTATGCGCGGGAGGCGGGTGTCCGGCAGTTGGAAAAACAACTGAGCAAAGTCGTGCGCAAGGCAGTGGTGAAATTGATCGACGCGCCCAAGTCGACGATCAAGGTTGGCCCGAAAGATCTGGAAGCCTCGCTCGGCATGCCAGTCTTTCGTAACGAGCAAGTACTGGCGGGTACCGGCGTTATCACCGGTCTGGCCTGGACCAGCATGGGCGGCGCGACCCTGCCGATCGAAGCAACGCGGATTCATACTCTCAACCGTGGTTTTAAACTCACGGGGCAACTGGGTGAGGTAATGAAAGAGTCGGCAGAAATTGCTTACAGCTACGTCAGTTCGAATCTCAAGCAATTTGGCGGCGATCCGACCTTCTTTGACGAAGCATTCGTGCATCTGCACGTTCCCGAAGGCGCCACCCCAAAAGATGGCCCTAGTGCAGGCGTGACCATGGCCAGCGCTCTGCTGTCTCTGGCTCGCAACCAGGCACCGAAGAAAGGCGTGGCAATGACCGGCGAACTGACGCTGACCGGGCATGTACTGCCGATTGGCGGCGTGCGAGAGAAAGTCATCGCGGCGCGTCGGCAGAAGATCAATGAATTGATCCTGCCAGAGCCTAACCGCGGCAACTTCGAGGAGCTGCCGGACTATCTGAAGGAAGGGATTACTGTGCACTTCGCCAAACGCTTTGCGGATGTGGCGAAGGTGTTGTTCTGACCCTGACACCGCTCTCCCGGGAGGGCGCACTTGTTCGCGAGGCGTCAAACCTGTCACACCGCGTCAAACTTCTCGGCAACAAGTTACCTCCTACCGGACACGTCACTACCCGGTAGGAGCGAACTTGTTCGCGAGGCGTCAGACCTGTCCCACCGCGTCAAACCCTTGCCAACAAGCTAACTCTCTCCCACACCCATAATTCATCGGTTATGCTCCGGTCTCGTTTGAAGACCGGAGCCACCATGCCCACTGCCCGTCTGCTAGCCCTGCTAAGCCTGTCGCTGCTCACTGCCTGTGCGCAGCAACCCAAACATATCGTCACCCTCGAAGATCAAAGCGACTGCCCACTGCCCCTCAAAACGGGCCAGACGTTGATACTGAGTTTGCCCAGCTCGCCCACCACCGGTTATCGCTGGCAGGTCCAGGACGCTGCGTCATCAATTCTGCGCAGTCTCGGCCCTGAGGTTTATAACAACTCAGGTGACAAGAACATGGTCGGTAGCGCTGGCCAATCGGTGTGGCGCTATCAGGCGTCGACTGCCGGAACCGGTCGCCTGCTGATGATTTATCAACAGCCCTGGGCCCCGGAAGTACCACCGGAACAGACCTTCGACTGCACCATTACCGTCAACTGAACAGGTTTTGCTGTCGTTCGATGAGATGAGGTTTCAGCCGAGGCGCGGATTTGGCTAAAATGCCGCACTTTTCAGCCCCCGCCGGAACAACCGTGAGCAAAGAACCCGACCGCATTTTCGCCCAGCCCCTTGCCCAGGTGCCGGACTTCGCCTTCAACGAAGACGTGGTGCGGGTCTTCCCGGACATGATCAAGCGTTCGGTGCCCGGCTATCCGACGATTGTCGAAAACCTTGGCGTGCTCTCCGCGCAATTCGCCCAACCCAACAGCGTGCTGTATGACCTGGGCAGTTCACTCGGCGCTGTCACGCAAGCCTTGCGCCGCCATGTGCGGGTCGAAGGGTGCAAAGTGATCGCAGTGGATAACTCGGCCGCCATGGTCGAGCGCTGCCGGGAATACCTGAATGCGCAGGACTCGATGTTTCAGGAGTTGCTGCCGGTACAAGTGATTGATGGCGACATTCTGGCCCTTGAGTTTCAGCCTGCTTCGGTGGTCGCACTCAATTTCACGCTGCAATTCATCGCCCCCGAGCAGCGCCTGGCTTTGCTGAGCCGTATTCGTCAGGCACTGATCCCCGGCGGCGCGCTGATTCTGTCCGAAAAGCTGCGTTTCAATGATGAGCAGGAACATGCGTTGCTTACCGACCTGCACATCGCGTTCAAGCGTGCCAACGGCTACAGCGAGCTGGAAATCGCCCAGAAGCGCAGCGCGATCGAAAACGTGATGAAACCCGACAGCCTCGAAGAACACCGCCAACGCCTGCTCGACGCGGGCTTTTCCAAGGTGGTGCCGTGGTTCCAGTGCCTTAACTTTGCCTCGTTGATTGCCCTGCCATGATTGATCTTGCCCCACTGGTCCGCCGTCTGGCGGGCACTCCTCTGGCTGAATGGGCCAACGGCCTGCAGGCTCAACTCGACACGAAAATGGCCAAGGGTCATGGCGACCTGGAGCGCTGGCAAGGTGCTCTCAATGCGCTGCCGGATTTGATACCGTCGCGTGTCGAACTCGACAATAGCTTTACCCTCGACGTCGATTGTGACGATGAGACCCGGACACAAACCCGTACAGCTTTGATGGGGCTATCTCCCTGGCGCAAAGGCCCGTTCGATGTATTCGGCGTGCACATTGATACCGAGTGGCGTTCAGACTGGAAGTGGTCGCGTGTCTCGCCGCACCTGAATCTCAAGGGCAAGCGCGTGCTGGATGTGGGTTGTGGCAACGGCTACTACCAATGGCGCATGCTGGGTGCCGGGGCTGACAGCGTGATCGGTGTCGATCCGAACTGGCTGTTTTTCTGTCAGTTCCAGGCCATGCAGAAATACCTGCCCGACTTACCGGCGTGGCATCTGCCGTTTGCCCTGGAGGACCTGCCCCCGCGTCTGGAAGGCTTCGACACAGTGTTTTCCATGGGCGTGTTGTATCACCGCAAGTCGCCGATTGATCACCTGCTGGCGCTCAAGGATTGCTTGGTGAAAGGTGGCGAACTGGTGCTCGAAACCATGGTGGTGGAAGGCAACGTGCATCAGGTGCTTGTCCCGGAAGATCGCTACTCACAGATGCGAAACGTGTGGTTCCTGCCTTCTGTGCCCGCCCTCGAATTGTGGCTACGCCGCGCAGGCTTCGTGGATGTGCGTTGCGTGGATGTCAGCGTGACCACTGTTGAGGAACAACGCGGTACGGAGTGGATGCGCTACCAGTCGCTTAGCGACTTCCTTGACCCGAACGATCACAGCAAAACCGTGGAAGGTTTGCCAGCGCCGATGCGCGCGGTGATTGTGGGGCGCAAGCCGTAACAAGAGGGCCCTGTTGGAGCGAGGCTTGCCCGCGAATCAGGCGCCGCGGTGTCATGAACCTACCGCGCTATCGTTCTTCGCGGGCAAGCCTCGCTCCAACAAGCACCAACTCAGGCTTTGTGCACGGCCGCAACAATCAACGCTTTCATCTCTGCCACAGCAGCCTTGAAACCCACGAACAGCGCATGGGCCACCAATGCGTGGCCGATGTTAAGTTCGTTGATGCCCTTGATCGCCGCCACGGCTTCAACGTTGTGGTAATGCAGGCCGTGACCGGCATTGACGATCAAGCCTTCGCTCCAGCCAAAAGCCACGCCATCAGCAATCCGCTGCAGCTCTTCAGCGACTTCAGTAGGCGTTTGAGCATCTGCATAGCGGCCAGTATGTAACTCGATAGCCGGAGCGCCTACACGCCTGGAAGCGGCAATCTGTTGCTCATCGGCATCGATAAACAGCGACACTTCACAGCCAATCCTGCTCAAACGCTCAACCGCCGCCTTGATCCGGGCTTCTTGCCCTGCAACGTCCAGACCGCCCTCAGTGGTGAGCTCCTGACGTGTTTCCGGTACAAGGCAAACGTGAGCCGGACGAATGCGCTCGGCAAACGCGAGCATCTCATCGGTAACGCCCATTTCGAAGTTCATGCGGGTCTGCAACACATCCTTGAGCAGCAGAACGTCGCGCTCCTGAATGTGACGACGGTCTTCACGCAAATGCACGGTGATGCCATCTGCACCCGCCTCTTCAGCGTCCAGCGCGGCCTTGACCGGATCCGGGTAACGCGTACCGCGGGCCTGACGCAAGGTGGCAACATGGTCGATGTTTACGCCAAGAAGGATGCGAGTGCTGTGAGTCACGGGTGTCTCCTGAAATATGATCGAAACAGGTCGGTGAGCATAAAGCCTGGTTACGGCTTGCGAAACAGTTCGCGACTGACCAATGGGCGGCCGCCCAGATGCACAGCTAGCGCCTGACGCATCAGTCGCTTGGCAGCGGACAAAGCACCCGGAGCACTCCAGTCGGCTTGCGCCATAGCCAGCAACTCGGTGCCATTGAACAATCCTGGCTGTAACAGATACACCTGTTCAAGCCCCGCATCCACTTGCAGCCGATACATGCCCTTGGCATCCAGTGGTTCGCCATTGATGTCGACATCCAGCGCGAAGCCGTAGCCCAGATCATCCAGCAGACGCCATTCGAAGGAGCGCAGCAATGGCTCCAGCGGTCGCCCCTCTGCCAGGGCTTGCAACGTTGCAGCGTAGTGATCGAACACGGCAGGATGGGGGTCTTCGGCAGGCAACAGGCGGATCAGCAGTTCGTTGAGGTAAAGCCCGCTGAACAATGCATCACCCACCATCCAGCTGGCGACGCCGGCGCTTTCCATGCGCCCGACATTTTTCAGCTCGCCACGGCCACGGAACTCGACCTCCAGCGGGACAAACGGCCGCGCCAGTGTACCCGCCTTGCCCCGCGCACTGCGCAGCACTGCACGCAAGCGACCTTGAGGCGTGAGGAAGTCCACCAGCGCGCTGTTTTCACGGTACGCCCGGCTGTGCAACACGTAAGCAGGTTGGCCGACTGGCACGCTGATCATTTCAGGGCGGCTCGAGAGAAGCGAAGGCGTTCAGGCAATCCGGTACCGCCGCACGGGCAGTACCGGACAGATCAGGATTTAAAGGTCGCCGTAGCCAAGCGAACGCAGGGCGCGTTCGTCATCGGACCAGCCGCCTTTGACTTTGACCCAAAGGTTCAGCATGACCTTGGAGTCGAACAGCAACTCCATGTCGCGGCGCGCTTCAGTGCCGATACGCTTGATGCGATCGCCCTTGTCGCCAATGATGATTTTCTTCTGGCCGTCACGCTCAACAAGAATCAAGGCATGGATGTGCAGGGTTTTGCCCTGCTGCTTGAATTCTTCGATTTCCACGGTGATTTGGTAAGGCAGCTCGGCACCCAACTGGCGCATGATCTTCTCACGGACCAGCTCGGCGGCGAGGAAGCGGCTGCTGCGGTCGGTGATCTGGTCTTCCGGGAAGAAGTGATCGTTTTCCGGCAGGTGCGAAGCAATCAAACTTTCCAGCGCGTCAAGATTGTGCCCGTGTTGCGCGGAAATCGGAACGATGGACGCATTCGGCAGCTGGCCTTGCAGCCACTCCAGATGCGGCATCAGCTCAGCCTTGTCCTCGATACGGTCGGTCTTGTTGATCGCCAGGATCAGTGGGCCCTGAACATACTGCACGCGTTCGAGAACCATCTGGTCTTCGTCGGTCCAGCGGGTACGGTCAACCACGAAGATGACAACATCAACGTCTTTCAACGCAGCCGAGGCCGTCTTGTTCATGTAGCGATTGAGCGCCTTCTCGCCATTCTTGTGCATGCCCGGTGTATCGACGTAGATGGCCTGCACAGCGCCTTCGGTCTTGATGCCCAGCATGTTGTGGCGAGTGGTCTGCGGCTTGCGCGAGGTAATCGCCAGCTTCTGACCAAGAATGTGGTTGAGCAGCGTGGATTTGCCCACGTTCGGGCGGCCGACGATGGCAACGTAGCCACAGCGTGTTGCGGTTGAATCAGTCATGGCCGTTCTCCACGCCAAGGGCAATGAGTGCTGCAGCCGCTGCTACCTGTTCGGCAATACGACGGCTGACACCCTGACCCCGGCTTTTTTCATTCAATAAGGTGATCTCGCATTCGACAAAAAATGTCCGGCAATGCGGTTCGCCCTGGATATCCACCACTTCGTAACGCGGCAGCTCACAGGCACGCGACTGCAGAAACTCCTGCAATCGGGTTTTTGGATCTTTGTTGGTGTCGACCAGCGTCAGGCTGTCGAACTCCGTGGTCAGCCAGGCCAGCACGCGCTCGCGAGCCATCTCCATGCCTGCGTCCAGATAAATCGCACCAATCAGCGCCTCAAGGGCGTCGGCGAGAATCGACTCGCGACGGAAGCCGCCGCTCTTCAATTCGCCAGACCCGAGGCGCAGGTATTCACCCAGATCAAAACCACGGGCCAGCAGGGCCAGGGTCTCGCCTTTCACCAGACGCGCTCGCAGACGCGACAACTGGCCTTCACGTGCCTGCGGGAAGCGGTCAAACAGCGCTTCACCCGCAACGAAGTTCAGAATGGCATCACCGAGGAACTCCAGACGCTCATTATTGCGACCAGCGAAGCTACGGTGAGTCAGGGCCAGGACCATCAGTTCCTGATCCTTGAAGGTATAGCCGAGCTGACGCTCCAGGCGACTCAAGGAAACGCTCACGGTTTACCCACGCTGATGGTGTCGTCGAACATGACCACCAGATCAATGTTGCGGATCAATGGTTCACGTTGTTCATATTTCAAATGGGCAACGAACCTGTTGTTCACTACCGTCACGCTTAACGCCTTGTTCAAATCCACATCCCGAATACTGTTGACCTGCATATTCTTCCCGACATAGCTGTAAAAATCGCTGATCGTAGTGATTTCCAGAGCAGGGTTGCTGTCGACCGCATTAATGATTTTCTTCATATCCCTGTTATCCAGGTAATGCGGGACCAGCTTGAAAGCCACACTCAGTGCGAAAATCCCCAGCGCTGCCGCCAGCAATACTCCTGTAAACGACCATCCCTTTTGCGAACCGGCGAACGTCATGTACGACTCCAAGGATAGCTCGTCACTGCACTCGCAGATGTTCCCACCAGTCGCAGCACATTTTTCGAGCAACCCAAATGACATACGGCGCTGTAGAAAACAGCGCCGTATTGATTACTTTATCAACCCAACCCGCGAAAAGTTAGGGAAGTGACTCAGTTTTGGCTCAGGCCAGCTCATCCATACGGCAAAGGCTTTGCCGACGATGTTCTTGTCCGGAACCATACCCAGCTCATCCTTGGGGATATTGGGATCATCCCAGTAGCGGCTGTCGTTGGAGTTGTCGCGGTTGTCGCCCATCATGAAGTAATGGCCGGCCGGCACTGTCCACTCGTGGTCAGGCTGCGCACGGTAACGAGTCATTTCCTGACGGATCTGATGCTCGACTTCACCCAGCTTCTCGCTGTACAGCTCTGCACTGCCCAGGGTTCCGGGCTCAGTACCGATCAGTTGCTTGGCAACCAGCTCACCGTTGATGAAAAGCTTCTTGTCACCGGTGTAGCGGATCCGGTCACCCGGTAAACCGATTACACGCTTGATGTAGTTGACACTCGGGTCGCTCGGGTAGCGGAACACCATAACGTCACCGTGTTTCGGTTCGCCGATCGAGATCACTTTCTCATCGATGACCGGCAAGCGAATCCCGTAAGAGAACTTGTTCACCAGGATGAAATCACCTACCCGCAGCGTCGGAATCATCGACCCGGAGGGTATCTGAAACGGCTCGACCAGAAACGAACGCAGCACCAGAACGATGAACAGCACCGGGAAGAACGATTTGCCGTATTCAACCAGCAAAGGTTCCTTGTTCAGGCGCTCTACCACCGCAACATCCGGCTGGCTGACACTGCCTTGATACGTTGTGATGGCAGTCCGGCGACGAGGAGCCAGGATGACCAGATCAAGCAACGCCAGCAAACCGCAGACGAATACAGCGATGACCAGCAACAGCGGGAAATTTAGTGACATAGGACCTGACTATTCCAACCTGAGCACTGCAAGGAAAGCTTCTTGTGGAATTTCCACGTTGCCGACCTGCTTCATGCGTTTCTTACCGGCCTTTTGCTTCTCAAGCAATTTACGTTTCCGGCTGACGTCGCCGCCGTAACATTTGGCCAATACGTTCTTTCTGAGTGCCTTGACGGTGGTACGCGCAATGATCTGACCGCCAATGGCAGCCTGAATCGCTACGTCGAACATCTGCCGAGGAATCAGCTCTTTCATTTTCTCGGTCAACGCGCGGCCTTTGTAAGCCGCGTTGTCACGGTGCACGATCAGCGCCAGTGCATCGACCTTCTCGGCGTTGATCAGGACGTCCAGCTTCACCAGATTCGCGGACTGATAACGGTCGAAATGATAGTCCAGCGATGCATAACCGCGGCTTACCGATTTGAGACGGTCGAAGAAGTCCAGAACCACTTCGTTCATCGGCAAATCGTAGGTCACTTGCACCTGGGTACCAAGGAACAGCATGTCGTGCTGAACACCACGCTTCTCGATACACAGAGTAATGACGTTACCAAGGTGTTCCTGCGGCACAAGAATATTTGCCCGAACGATAGGTTCGCGCATGTCTTCGACAGCCGAAAGGTCTGGCAGCTTGGATGGGTTATCGACGTAAATCGTTTCACCGGTCTTGAGCAAAAGCTCGAAGATAACCGTCGGCGCTGTGGTGATCAGGTCCAGATCGTACTCGCGCTCCAGACGCTCCTGGATGATCTCCATGTGCAGCATGCCGAGGAAGCCGCAACGGAAGCCGAAGCCCAGTGCGTCAGAGCTTTCTGGCGAATACTGCAAGGACGAGTCATTCAGCGTCAGCTTTTGCAGCGCTTCGCGGAAGTCTTCAAAGTCATCGGAGCTGACCGGGAACAGACCAGCGTAAACCTGCGGCTGAATGCGTTTGAAACCGGGCAGGACTTCAACATCCGGCGTGGTGCTCAACGTCAGCGTGTCACCGACCGGCGCGCCGTGAATGTCTTTGATGCCGGCGATGATGAAACCTACTTCGCCGGCTTTCAGGTCAACGGTGGCGGTGTGCTTGGGGCTGAAAACGCCCACGCTGTCGACCAGGTGCATCTTGCCGGTGGACTTCACGAGGATCTTGTCGCCCTTTCTCACCCGGCCGTGACGGACACGCACCAGGGAGACAACGCCCAGGTAGTTGTCGAACCACGAGTCGATGATCAACGCTTGCAGCGGATCTTCGATATTGCCGGTGGGAGCTGGAATGGTGTGAACCAGACGCTCCAGTACCTCGGCGACGCCCATGCCGCTCTTGGCGCTGCACGCCACGGCATCGGTGGCGTCAATGCCGATGATCTTCTCGATTTCGTCCTTGACGCGGTCCGGATCGGCCTGCGGCAAGTCCATCTTGTTCAGGACCGGCATGACCTCAAGGCCCTGCTCGATGGCGGTGTAGCAGTTGGCAACAGACTGTGCCTCAACGCCTTGACCGGCATCCACAACCAGCAACGCACCTTCGCACGCGGCCAGGGAACGGCTGACTTCATAGGTGAAGTCGACGTGACCCGGGGTGTCGATGAAGTTCAACTGGTAGGTTTTACCGTCATTGGCCTTGTAATGCAGCGTAACGCTGTGGGCCTTGATGGTGATCCCGCGCTCACGCTCGAGATCCATGGAGTCAAGTACCTGAGCTTCCATTTCGCGCTCGGACAAGCCGCCGCACATTTGAATGAAGCGGTCGGCCAGCGTCGACTTGCCATGGTCAATGTGGGCGATGATGGAGAAATTACGGATATGACTCAAATCACTCACGGATCAACACTCAAAAAGGTTGCAGGCAGATTGCCCGCCGAAAAATAGCCGGGAATTGTACCTGAACTAACGCTTGGGCGTCACGTTCAGCGGCGACAGGATCAACATTAGAGCGCACACCGCGCACAAAAAAGGGCGGTAAGCACCGCCCTTTTCGTTGATCGACCCGACTATTCAGCCAGCTTGAAGGTGATGAAGCTCGCGCGCCCCTGGCGCAGTACGCGCATGGAGACCGAGCGATTCTTTGGCAAGCCTTTGGCTATTTCGGTGAAGTTCTTCGCCGAGCTGATTGCCTGATTGTTCAAGTGGGTAATCACATCGCCAGCCTGCAAGCCGATGAGAGCCGCCGGACCGTCGGTCACTTCCTTGATGACGACACCACCCTTGAGTTCAAGCGTCTTCTGCTGCTCAGCGGTCAAGTCCACAACCGATACGCCCAGACGATTGCTGCTGCGCTCTGCACCGGCAGCATCCCCAGCGCCCATTTCCTGACCTTCATCAGGCAACGCACCCACGGTGACGTTCAGGGTCTGGCGTTTACCGTCGCGAATAATGCCCAACTCAGCCTTGCTGCCATCCTTGAGATTGCCAATCAGGTGCGGCAAATCAGCCGACATCACGATAGGCGTGCCATTGGCACTCAGGATCACGTCGCCCACCTGCAGGCCACCCTTCGCAGCCGGACCATTGTCGAGGACTTGCGCAACCAGTGCACCGGCAGGCTTGTCCAGACCGAAGGATTCAGCCAGGTCTTTGTTGACCTCTTGAATCACAACCCCCAGCCAGCCACGGTTTACCTTGCCGCTGGCCTTGATCTGATTGGCAACATCCAGCGCTACATCGATAGGAATCGCGAACGACAGCCCCATGAAGCCACCGGAGCGAGTGAAAATCTGCGAGTTGATGCCGACCACCTCGCCCGCCATGTTGAACAGCGGACCACCGGAATTACCCGGGTTGATCGCCACGTCGGTCTGGATGAACGGCACGTATGTGTCGTTAGGCAGACTACGGCCCTTGGCGCTGACGATACCTTTGGTCACGGAATGGTCAAAACCGAACGGCGAGCCGATAGCCAGCACCCACTCGCCGACCTTCAGTTTCTCGGAGTTGCCGAGTTTGACGGTTGGCAGGTCTTTGCCTTCGATTTTCAATACCGCCACGTCAGTACGTGGATCAGTGCCAACCAGCTTGGCTTTGAGTTCGCTGCGATCGGACAGACGAACCAGAATCTCGTCAGCGCCGTCGATCACGTGGTTATTGGTCAACACATAACCATCAGCCGAGATAATGAACCCGGAGCCTAGAGATTGCGCTTCACGCTGACGATCTCCACGACCCGACCCAGGCGGACGGGAGCCAGGCGGAACGCTGCGCTCAAGAAACTCGCGCAACATCGGTGGCAGGCCTTCAAGGTCAGGCATTTGATTCTGGGCGACCGAACGCTCGGGCATTTTCTGCCGGGTACTGATATTCACAACGGCCGGCGAGGCTTGCTCTACGAGCGTGGTGAAGTCCGGCAGCGACTCAGCCTGAGCGGAGACGACTTGCCCGAGCATCAGCACGGCAGCAAATAGTGAAAGATAGGATTTCAAGCTTGGTATAGACATACGGCTCCCGTTCACAACGAGCAGAGTTAAGCAGTACAGACCGAAAGGCCCAATGAGCCTGCGTCCATGGCACTCGACCGAGTGCATATTTCCAGCAGCCATTTCCCTGACCCGGAAACAACAAAGGCCAGAGCTGCAAGGCTGTGACCTATAGAAAAAAACGAGAGTTTTTGCAACCTGGAAACCTCACCAAACATTTCGGCGAACTGACCAGAAATCCTGCAAAGGCTTGCTGTGCGGCTTGCCGAGCCCAAGATGAAACCTTCTACATCTTGGGCTCGAACCAGCACTTTTACGACCTACTTCTTGCTGGCTTGCAGATCAGTGCTGCGTAGCGAAAGCGCCACTCGCTCAGCGGTACCGATGGGCACTTCACCGACCACCGTCACCAACACATCGCCTTTAGGTGTCGTCAATCGACGAGACACGGCCACCGTAGGACCAAGCTGGGTACGCGTATCAGTCACCACAGCGCCACTGATTGGCTCTACGAAAACCGAAAACCGGGCAATACCGTCGTCATACATCAGGTTACTGACCTGGACGCTGGTAGCCGGGTCTTTACGGACCGCACTGCTGCTGAGCTCAAAACCAGGCGGCATCCACTCCAGATGCCAAGGTGCCGGATTTTTCGAAGCTTCAGGCCTGGACTTGGCGACGTCCACTGCTTTGCAATCAGCACTGGCTTGCAACGCATGATCATCAGGGACGCTGGCAGTGTCGAATTCCGTGAATTGAAAACGCTCCAACAGTTGCCCTTTTTCGCTCAACAACAACGATTTGAGAGGCAAACCGGTTTCATCATCGAGGTGTAGTTCGATGCCGTAGCGATGCTGATCTTTAGGGCTCAAGGCAATGATTTTTGCCGCACGGCCCGCCACACGTGAGGTACCGACAACTTTCATGTCGTACCAGGCAGAGAGCTTTTTAGCATCGTATGCATGAACTGCAGAATCGGGGACATTAGACACTCCAGCTTCGAGAGTGCCGCTGACGCATTGGGTTACCCCGTCTACGCGCAACACTTCCTGAGCAGAACCGTCCAGCTGAAGCAGACGCTCACGAACCTTGCCATCGGTGACCCGATGCCAGATTCGGTGAGTGGAGAAACTACCATTTCGTTCGTAAACGAAGGTACCTTGAAAGCTTTGCTGCTGCTCAGCCTGCGCAAGACGCTTTAGCGAATCTTGCGCTTCATCGGCGTGAGCGGGGAGGACAAGCCATCCACCAAGCAACAAAGGCAATAGAGGGATGGCGCGCATGATCCTCCTTAACGGTTTTCCAGGCTTGCAGCACGTGCGTAAGGCAGAGCACTTTCAGTGCCTTTCAACGCAGCTTGCTGAGCATGTTGACGCAGGTAACCTGGCAGACGTTGATCCTGACCGGACTGACCTTGCAAAACACCATTGACCATCGGACCTTGCGCAGGCTCGCTGCTCTCAGTGTAGCCAGCCAGTACGGCCGGACCTTTCACTTGCGGTACAGACATGCTGGCAGGCTGTGGAGCCTGTTGCGCAAGCTGTGCACCGGCGATGTCATCCTGGTTGTACAAGCGCACACCAGCCAGTACCGCTACGGTAACCGACGCTGCAACTGCCAGACGACCCAGGCTGCGCCATGGACCACGAGCAGCTTTCAACGGGCTGACTTCATCAGCGATCGCGGCAGAAACTGCAGCCGTGATATCCAAGTGAGGGATCAACAGATCTTTGTGCATCGCTGCACGAGCAATCTGATAACGCGACCATGTGGCGCGTGTATCCGCATCGTCAATGGCATTCAGTACCCGACGTAATTCCAGTTCGTCCGCTTCGTTATCCATCACTGCGGACAGCGATTCCTGCAGGGCTTCACGACTCATGGCGGTTCCTCTCTTGGCTATCGCCGCTGTCTCAGGATTCCTGCAACAACGGCTGCAGGGCTTTATCGATGGCTTCCCGAGCCCGGAAAATCCGAGAACGTACGGTACCCACCGGACATTGCATGACGCTGGCAATGTCTTCGTAACTCAGACCGTCGAACTCACGTAAAGTTAGGGCAGTACGTAAATCTTCCGGGAGAAGCTGGATAGTTCGATGGACAGTTCCCTCGATCTCATCCCTTAACAATGCACGCTCCGGCGACTCGATGTCCTTGAGGCCGTGATCGCCATCGTAGAACTCCGCGTCTTCAGACCTTACATCGCTATCAGGTGGTCGCCGACCGCGCGACACCAGATAGTTCTTCGCCGTGTTAATGGCGATGCGGTACAGCCACGTATAAAAGGCGCTGTCACCGCGAAAGTTTCCGAGCGCACGATAAGCCTTGATAAAAGCCTCTTGCGCTACGTCTTGAGCTTCATGGGTGTCGTGCACGAAACGCACGATCAACCCGAGAATCTTGTGCTGATACTTCAGCACCAACAGATCAAAAGCTCGCTTGTCGCCACGCTGAACGCGCTCGACCAGCTGCTGATCTTCTTCCTGGGTTAGCATGAACACTCCTCATAAAGCTTGAAGGAGCGCTGTACCAGCCAGTCTGTCGGCTTGCATACATAGACTCGGGCATCTCGCAAAAGTTCTCCCCTCCAGGCAAGTTTCCTGTGGACGCTCAATGGTCCGCACGGAAAAACGCAGCTCGAACCATGTCGGCTGCGCGAATAATCTAGTCGTCGAATTCGCTGGTGATAGCTTGATCAGCCCACTCAAAGCCGACGCCGTCCCTCTACAGGCAACCAGCTATTGAACCCGAGTGATCATAAAAAGTTCCCGAAGTTCGATAGCAGTTGTGAGACCAATAACACTCCGTACGTAGGAAGATAGCCGCAGTATTCAGCAATCTACGACCCATCTGACGCTTACGGTATGCATTCAGACACGGACTGGAGCACAATCCGGGCCCTTCATAGTTCCACATTGCCATAAAGGCGCGGCTATTGTGCCGCTACACCCTTACTTATACTAGTGGCCGCAGCGTGCGGAATTCATAGATGAACAAACATTTTCAACACGACGTACTAGTGATCGGCAGCGGCGCAGCAGGCTTGAGCCTCGCACTGACATTACCCGCTCATTTACGGATTGCGGTTCTAAGCAAGGGTGAGCTGGCCAATGGCTCCACATTCTGGGCTCAGGGTGGCGTGGCAGCGGTTCTCGACCAAAGCGACACGGTGCAATCCCATGTGGCGGACACGCTCGATGCAGGCGGCGGACTGTGCAATGAAGACGCGGTGCGTTTTACCGTCGAACACAGTCGCGAAGCGATTCAGTGGCTTATTGATCAAGGCGTCCCCTTCACTCGCGAGGATCATTCAAGCCCTGAAGACAACGGCTTCGAATTCCATCTGACCCGTGAAGGCGGTCACAGTCATCGGCGCATTATTCATGCGGCAGATGCCACTGGCGCAGCAATTTTCACGACATTGCTGGAGCAGGCCAGCTCACGGCCCAATATCGAATTACTCGAACAGAGGGTCGCCATCGACCTGATCACTGAACGCCGCCTTGGCCAGGAAGGACAACGCTGCCTCGGCGCCTATGTACTTAATCGCAGCAGCGGCGAAGTCGACACTTATGGTGCACGCTTCACCGTCCTCGCGTCCGGCGGCGCAGCCAAAGTCTACCTCTACACCAGCAACCCGGATGGCGCGTGCGGTGATGGCATCGCCATGGCCTGGCGGTCTGGCTGCCGGGTAGCCAATCTGGAATTCAACCAGTTTCATCCTACCTGCCTCTATCACCCGCTGGCCAAAAGCTTCCTGGTAACTGAAGCGCTACGTGGTGAAGGCGCCCACCTCAAACTGCCCAACGGCGAACGCTTCATGCAACGCTTCGATCCCCGCGCAGAACTGGCCCCTCGAGACATCGTCGCCCGCGCCATCGACCACGAGATGAAGCGCCTTGGTATCGATTGCGTCTATCTGGACATCAGCCATAAGCCTGAAGCCTTCATCAAGGGTCATTTCCCGACGGTCTATGAACGTTGCCTGGAATTCGCCATCGACATCACCCGCCAGCCGATCCCGGTGGTACCCGCCGCGCATTACACCTGTGGCGGCGTGATTGTGGATTATCGCGGTCGTACCGACGTACCCAACCTGTATGCCATTGGCGAAACCAGCTGCACGGGTTTACACGGCGCCAATCGCATGGCAAGTAACTCGCTGCTTGAGTGCTTCGTCTACGCCCGCTCGGCGGCGGCAGACATTCTCGAACAACTGCCGCAGATCCCGGACGTTGCGCCTTTGCCGATGTGGGATGCCAGCCAGGTGACCGACTCCGACGAAGACGTGATCATCGCTCACAACTGGGACGAACTGCGGCGCTTCATGTGGGATTACGTAGGGATCGTGAGAACCAACAAGCGTTTGCAACGCGCTCAACACCGGGTACGTCTGCTGCTTGACGAAATCGATGAGTTCTACAGCAACTACAAAGTCAGCAGAGACCTTATCGAACTGAGGAATCTTGCGCAGGTCGCCGAACTGATGATCAGGTCAGCCATGGAGCGCAAAGAGTCTCGCGGCCTCCATTACACGCTGGACTATCCAGACATGCTGCCCGAAGCACGCGACACTATTCTGGTGCCGCCCACCTACGTCGGCTGAATTTCAGTCGTAGCCGCAGGCGCCGGTGAATATCCGGCTCCATTGCGTCGCGAGGGATACACAGACCACGCGTCATTCGCCATCTGCTGCGACTTTCATCCGCGAGGCGAAAGCGCAGCACGACGATCAGAGGCAGCGCCATGCTGTCGCGGCACATCTGCACGGACTGCCAGCCATCACGCTGATTCCACAACTGCCAGCCTTCAGTATTGCGCCGCAGCCCGGTAAAGGCCGTGGCGCTACTCAGCAGAATTGAGCCGGATACCACACAAATGCCATGGGTTGCACACAGCATCAGACCTAGCGCCAACACCCAACCTGGCACGGCGAGCATATAAAGAGCGATCAGCGCCAGAAGTTGCGCAATGCCATACGCCACCAACAGTGCACGCGAGGCACGCCAGTGGCATTCAAAACGGTCACTTTGGCTGGACACGATCCAGAATCATGCGAACCATGCGCTGCAGCTCTGCATCTTCGGATTCGCCACGTTGCATGAACCAGCCAAACATGTCCTGGTCTTCACAGGTCAGCAGGCGGCGATACAGATCGCGGTCGACATCATTGAGCGTCGGGTAAACTTCCCGGACAAACGGTACCAGCAGCACATCCAGTTCAAGCATGCCGCGGCGGCTGTGCCAGTAAAGGCGGTTGAGTTCGACGTCTTCGACCATGGAGCGCTCCTCAAAATAGGCGGCGAGTATACAACCGCAGGCCACATGAGCGAACCTCGCAATGGTCGCAGTAGTTTTCATGTACCTATTCTCCGGACTCGGCACTATCATGTGCCCCAGACTTTTTTCCGTTGCGATGACTCATGGCCGATACAGCTTTCTACTGCCCGCTTTCCCATGAAGGTGTTCTCGCCGTCCGCGGCGTCGATGCCAGCAAATTCCTGCAGGGCCAATTGACCTGCAACCTCGATTACCTGAGTGACACCAAAGCCACTCTGGGTGCACGCTGCACGCAAAAGGGCCGCATGCAATCGAGCTTTCGCATTCTGCTCGAAGGCGATGGCTGCCTGCTTGCCATGGCCAGTGAGCTGATCGAGCCACAACTGGCTGATCTGAAGAAATACGCCGTGTTCTCCAAGTCGAAGCTGACCGATGAAAGCGCCTCCTGGGTGCGATTCGGCCTGCATAACGGCGACGGCGCCCTGGTCAATCTTGGCCTTGATCTCGCGCAAGAGACTGACTCGGTAGTGCGCGCCAACGACCTGATTGCAATTCGGGTCTCCCCATCCCGGGCCGAATTATGGGTGCGCGCCGATCACGCCAGTGACGTTCAATCACGTCTGGCGGCGCAACTGAATGAAGGCACGCTTAACGATTGGCAGTTGGGGCAGATCCGCGCCGGTATCGGCCAGGTGTTCGGTGCTACCCGCGAAGAGTTCATCCCGCAAATGGTCAACCTGCAGGCGGTTGGCGGTGTGAGCTTCAAAAAAGGCTGCTACACAGGCCAGGAAATCGTTGCGCGCATGCAGTATCTCGGCAAGCTCAAACGCCGCCTTTATCGTTTGACGCTTGCTGACCAGGAACTTCCAGAGCCAGGCGCGGCATTGTTCTCCCCGGTACATGCCAGCGCCGTCGGCAACGTCGTCCTGGCGGCCAAGGCTGAAACCGGCATCGAACTGCTGGCGGTGCTTCAGGCCGATGCGGTGGAAAATGCCCAGATCCAGCTCGGCTCACCGGAAGGCCCAGCCCTGCAACTGGCTGAGTTGCCGTACACGCTGGACAGCAAACTCGAGACACAGCGCTGAACCTGACGAACACCTTCACGCTGGAAATGTCTGCATATCTGTCCCGCCTCCTCGCACCCTGGGTAAGAAGAGGCACGGGACTACCCAAACGTCTACGAGATGCGACATGAGCGAGATGGCTGAAGAGGTGCAAAGGAACTTGATCAAGGCGATCGATAGAGACGCCCTGTTCTTGCCTACCCTTCCGGAAGTAGCATTAAAGATTCGCCTGGCGGCCGAAAATACCGAAATCAGCGTCGCCGAGCTGAGCCGGGTGATTGGCAGCGATACCGCGCTTTCAGCACGCTTGATCAAGGTGGTGAACAGCCCCCTGCTGCGCCCGAACTTTGAAGTCAGCGACGTTAATACGGCGATCACCCGCCTGGGTGTCAACTACACCTGCAACCTGGCCATTGGGCTGGTGGTGGAGCAAATGTTCCACGCCAAGTCTGAAGTGGTTGAACGCAAGTTGCGCGAGATATGGAAACAAAGCCTGCAGGTAGCAGGCATCAGCTATGCGCTGAGCTATCGTCGCCCGTCACTCAAGCCCGACAAGGCAACGCTCGCCGGGTTGATCCATCTGATCGGCGTACTGCCGATCCTGACCTACGCCGAAGATCACTTCGAACTGCTGGCTGATCCGGTCAGCCTCAACCATGTGATCGAGTCCATCCACCCGGTCATCGGCGAAAGACTTCTGCGCTCGTGGGATTTTCCGGACATGCTGGCCTCCGTCCCCGGAAGCTTTCAGGACTTAACCCGCGTATCACAATCAGCGGATTACATCGATCTGGTGCAAATCGCGACCGTACACATCTATCAGGGCACCAGCCACCCTTACAGCCAGATCGAGTTGAGCAGCCTTCCGGCGTTTCATCAACTGGGGCTGGACATGAGCGGCGGAACTTTGGGTGCCGAAATGGATGAAGCGAAGATGATGCTTTACTAGGAACGCGATACCGGGATGTCTGACAGGTAACAGGTGCCGGACTTCACGCTCATCCGATCGCGGGATCACATCAAACCTGTGGGAGATTCTATGTTGCCTGCAAGCGAGTTCTTGATCTTGTAGGACCGGCCGGGCGGCGTTCCGCTTTAGCCGGGAGGAAGTCCGAATGTTCGCTAAATTTTCTTTAGCGACATACCGCTCTCCCGG
>NZ_JAGTPI010000030.1:0-71788 GCF_021147825.1 Pseudomonas quasicaspiana | reverse complement strand
TGGCCATGAAGCCGAGTCGCCAGTATCGCGGGCAAGCCCGGCTCCCACAGGGATTTGCGATCCGCCTGAGACGGTTATCTGTGCGAATTCATTCGCGAAAGGGCCGGTGCATTCGATGTATCTGTATCGTCAGGAATACTGCCTTCCCGAATGAATTCGGTCTCACAGGCTCTTCATGAACCTGAAGCCGTGCGCAAATCCGTGGGAGCGAATTCATTCGCGAAGATTGGGTTGCTTCACAGCGAAATATCAACCGTGCGCTCTTCAAAAACCAGCGGTTGGCCTTCCTCAAGCAAATGCCGGATGCCAGGCCCCAGCAAGTCTTGCGGACCGTCCAGGGGCGTGGCCGGGTATTGCTGGAAGCGTCGTCTGTTGGCACTGACCTGTTCCAGAATCTGTCGGTCCTGGCGCAGGATGACCTTGAACGCCTGCCGCAATACGGCACGTTTCAGTACGGCGGGAATTTTGCCCCGCGCAGTCGCGATTCGCGCAAAGACCCGCAACTGCCCGTCAGCACACGGAGTCATCCAGGCGCTGACCAGCAGATTGAGGTGATCGTTGCCATCGCGGTACTCGATTTCCGAAAGCCCGGGAAGACGAAAACGCCCCATGCTCTCGCCCCGCTGCCCTTCGAACAACCGTGAGATAAGCCCTGACTGTTTGCCCTCCTCGCTGTAAATCGCTTCGATACCGTCATCGAGCGGACGAACCCGGGCCGAGATGCGTTGGCGCTGCTTATCGTGGCGAATCCAGCCCGCGTGAACAAAATGAGTATGAAATCCGTCCAGGAAATTCTCCGCTGCGTCCTGCAATGAGCACTGCACTTGATCCGTCATCCAGAACGTATCGAGTTTCTGCCCCTGCTGGGCCGGGGCAACCGGCGCCTCAGCTGGACGCTGGTCATTCAGGCAGACCCACACCAGGCCGTGGGCTTCGCAGCAGGCCAGGCTGTTAAGCAATGCTTTGCTGGAGGGGCACTGATCAGTGCCGGGTACCCGGGTGCAACGGCCGTCTGCGGCAAACCGCCAACCGTGATAAGGGCATTCGATATGTCCATCGCGAACCTTGCCCTGACTCAATGGCGCAAAACGATGGGGACAACGATCCGGCAATGCGGCGGCGCGTCCATCATCGGCGCGGAACAGCACCAGTGGCATGTCGTGAACCTGACAGGCCATCGGGTCTTTTTTCAGTTCGTGGCTCAGCGCTACCGGCCACCATTGAGAAAGGGGATTCACAGTTTGAGTGTTCTCATGAGGGGCACACCTATTCCATGCAGCAAAACGCTGAGCAATCGCCATATCCAGCGACGCCGCCAGGGCAAATGGGCGACCTTGATCAGGCTGTACTCGATCTGCGGCTGCCCCCCGCGCAAGCGTTTGAAACCGGCAGCGCCGGAGCTGAAATTCAGCACGGTGCGGCGCTCGGCGGCTTCCAGCAGGCACAGACAGGTCAATTGCCGGTACAAGCCGGTTTTCTGTGGCAATGCAGTGTCGTATCCCACAATCGGGGTGCTGATGGTAGCGTCATTGGCAAACCAGCCCAACGCGCCATCGATACGGCCATCCGGGGTGCGCAGAACGCGTATCTCCAGCCAGCCTTCACGTTGACCACGCTGTATCCAGCGGGCGCTGTAATGCGGGTTGAGCCTGCAATATTTGTCCAGATACAGCAGGTTATACAGCTGCTCTACCCGCACAAAATCGCTGTCGCTCAGGGCCGAGCCAGGCACCACTTCATAGGCGCTGCGTCGCAACAGAGTGCGGTCGAGTCGGGTGTTGTGATGCCGGAGGAACGGAGCATCTGCCCCGCTCCGGCCGTCGAATACATACACCTGTCGGCTAGGGATACTCAGGAAGCCGAGCCCTCTCAAACGCTGTTTCAGTTCGCGGTTGCTGAACGCATTGATCGAGCGAAAACACAGAGCGTGATCGGGAAATGTTCGCTGCAAAAAAGCGCTGATCTGCGGCAGCTCGTTCAGATCCCAGTCAGCGGGATACAGATTGGTCGACAGCAGCCAGTTGTTGACATGAACCAGCTTGTCGACTTTGGCTGCGCTCAACAAGGCGTCCACGCCTTGGGTCAGGGCGCTCAGTGGTCGGGTCAGCCACGGACGGCCAATGCGGTTGAGTTCTTCGCGGGCGTAACCGCTATAGGCGGTACGGGGCGACACCACATAGCAGTTGTCTTCAGGGTCGTGTCCATCATTGATGCTCACCGCAAGCTGCTGCGTCCCGGTGTCCAGCAGCGCCATCCGTGTCCTGACATTGGCGATCAGTCCTGTCTCGCTCCAGCCGCGGACGTATTGTCGGGCTGGACTTTCGTTGGGGGTCACCGGTTCCTGAAGGAGTTGCTCCTGAAACAACAGCTTCACTGGGGCGGCTCCCCTAATGCCTGCCCGTTCCATTCGATATCGGCGGTGGACGCGGCCAGCACCCCGCAGCGGCGGGAGGCAGCGCGATAGATGATTTCCCCAAGGCTCAACCATTGGGCGGCCAGCGGCAGGACATCACCTTGCTGAACGATCACGTCGCGGGCTATACGGTAATCACGCCAGAACGTCCTGCTCAACGACCGTGAAGGCGCAGCCAGTAAAAGCATCGCCAGTGCGATCATGCGCGGTTCCTGGGTAGGCTCAATCATGCCGCTGGATGCTTCGCCAAGGCTGTTCACCAGCGCCTGACGCTGATTGTCGAACAGGTGCACGCCACTGGTGGCCCGCGGGTTGCACTCCAGCACATGGAAACGGCCTGCTTGATCTTCGATAAAGTCAAAGCCGACCTGTCCGGTATAGCCGGTTTCACGGCCGAACTGCTCCAGGAATCGACGCACAGGTTCCGGCGTCGCAGGGGAAAGATAGATCCCCGAACCCCGGCCCACACGGTAGCGCGGCTGGTAAACGCTATGAGCGCGCAACTGGCCATCGATCAACACGCTGAAGCTGCAAAACTCCCGCCCCTGAATAAACCGCTGCGCAACCCAGGGCGCTTCAATACTGGGCTGGACTTGACTCAACTGCGTCACGTTTGGCTGAATCAGGGTTTGCGAAGCGAAACGCGAATAAGCCGGTTTGAACACCCACTCCTCAGTCTCCGCGCTCAACGCCAACACAGACGGGTAATCCGTCAGCAGCCGGGTTTCGGGTGTCGACAACGTCCAGCCCTGTATCATGGCCGCAAACTGGCCCTTGTGATGCAGCCGATGCAGCAGCGCAAAATCACTGGTCAGCACCCGGCACAATGGCCTGAGGCGCTCCAGGCCATGGGCCAGATAGAACACTTCTTCGCAGGTTGGCAGCAACACGTCGATACGTTCTGCCTTGATCACGCTGGCCAGCGCTTCGATCCAGCCTGCGGGGTCGAGTCTGGGCTCGGGTAAACGAACGAAGTGGTGTACTGAACGACTGAAACGGCTCAGCGGCTGACCCAGCGAGTCCCCCACGCTCACGGTCCAGCCGGCCTCGTTGAAGGCCCTCGCCCACTCCAGACAGGCCGGTGCACGAGCCCCCAGAATCAGTACGCGCATGGCAGCCCCTCAGGCAATTGCAGGAGTTTCAAACGTCGGCGTTTGACGTGCGGGGGCGGCGCTTGCCAGTGCCCGAAGATGAACTCCGGTGGACGCATGCCCTGCCCGGCACATAACTGGTGAAGGGTTTCGCTGATCGCCTTGCACAGCGCGTCATGATCGCCGTAGGCCTGAATGTTGATCTGCCAGTTCAGCCTGGTCTGATGGATCTCATATTCCTGCAGCTTAGCGCCATGCATTAGCAAGGTACGGCGCAGGACATCCGGATACAGCGCCCGCAACTGACGTCCCGCCACATCAGGCAGCCAGAGAATGTCGTCGGCACGCCCCTCGATAGTGGCAATCGCCCGTTCGACCCGTCCGCAAGCACAAGGGGCTTCACTGATGCGCAGCACGTCGTTGAGGCGATACCTCACGATCATCTGCGTGCGTCTTGAAAAGTCGGTAATGATGGGCTGAAAACGGGTGTGCTCGGCGTCGAGCCACTCCGGCTCAATGTGCAGATGGCTTTCATTGAGGTGCAAAGTCCCCTGCTCGCAGGTGTAACCGAGAAAGCCTTCGCTGGCCTGATAAATCTGCTGCGGCATCACCCCGAAGGCTTTGAGCACGGCATCTGCATCCGTGCTTTCAAGCACCTCGGCAACCGACAGGATATGCGTTGGACGTATCGATAAAAGCCCGTTCAATGAGGCTTCAGCCAGACCCCGCAACACGGTCGCCGGAGCCACCAGCACATCGGGATTCTGTGCCTGCAGACGTTCAAGTGACGCGTCGAGCCCGAGTGTCAGGTCGTGAAAGGCGAAGTCGATACGGCGACTGCTCAACGTGGTGTACAAGCGGCTGTTGGCACGCAGAAAAAAAGCGATCCGCAATGGCGCTTGCCAGAAGCACAGCAGACGAGGAAGGAAGCGGCCTGGCAAGGTCCTCGCCAGTAGAATTCCTGCCCAACGCTGACGCTCAAGGGAACTGACCAGAAACACGCCCTGGTTACCGGACGTGCCACTTGAAAGCCCCACGGTTATATCGCCCAGCGTGGGGCTGAAGTCGCGGGATTCTTCTGCCCGCCGCGCAACTGGCAAGACCTGATCCAGACCAAGACCGCGAGTGTTGTAAGCAGCAAAGTCGCTCATCATTGTCGCTTTGTCCATCAGTGGAAAGTCCGCCAGATGCATGTACTGATGGTCTTTGAAGCGCTCGGCGGTCGGCAACACATCTTTCAGGAAATGCTTCAACTGTCGAGCCTGCCACGCCTCCAGTTGCTCTCGTCGAGTGAACCGCAAGCGATAACGACTGTTGAGAAAACTCAGTGCGCTGCGCAGCTTGCCAATCAAGCGTTCACTGCTCATTGCTGAACGCCTCCCAGGCGTGGGTGCAGTGCGAAGGCAGCACGGCCACTGCGGGTTCTCGCCGGATCAGCGTGCCAACGTTGGCGTAGGCCTGTCGGTACTGTCTGGCGTCGTGACCGGCAAACCACAGCGCGGGCGCCGCCGGCAGTCGTTCTGCGCGACACGCGGGCACCGACCAGCAAGCGTCGGCCACCAGAAATACCGGACGCCCCTGGGCATCAGGGATAAACAGACCCAGTTGGCCATGGCTGTGTCCCGGTAGCGGCACACCGATCAGGCTGCCGTCACCTAACAGGTCGAGGCCATGGGTGAAGGGGGCCATCCATTCCGGCAAGGTCGCTTGCCTGCAATGATCGGCAAGGGTCAGCCGACTGGCGAAATCGTCCGGCAACAAGCCAGGCAAATGGCCTCCAAGGGTGGCCCGCCAACGCGAGCCGCGCAGGCTTTCAATGTGCTGCCGATCAGCATCAAGAGCAATGAATGAAGCCTGATTGAAGTCTCGCAACCCGGCGACATGATCGCCGTGAAAATGCGAAATGATCACTGTGCGGATATCCTCCGGCTGAATGCCGAAGCCCTTCAGTTGGGCGAGCAATTGCTCCTGAACGGGCAAGTGCACCGGCACCGCTGTGCGATAAAAACGCTCTGGCAGGTCCTGGGTAGCCTTGAAGAAATGTTCGGCGTAGCCCGTGTCGTACAGGATCCAGCCAGCGACGGGATGGCGAATCAGCCCGCACAATGACGGGAAACGCGTCGGCGCCCAACGAGCGCTGCGATCTGCCATGCATGCCAGGTGTCGGCACCAACCGGCACGCAAAACGTTGAGGCTGACCGTCCGGCTCATTGTTTGATGCCTTGTTGCGCAAGCCACCACTGAGCGTGTTGGCGAATGCCCTCCTCCTGAGTGATCACCGTGCGGTAACCCAACTCGTTGCGTATCGCGTCCAGATTAAGGGTCTGGCTGAATGCAAGCACTCCAGCACCATAGCGAGTCAGTAAAGGTTCGCCACTGTGCCGCAGGCGAGCGCTGGTTTCGAACCCCAGCGCTACGGCATCCACGACCCGCCATGGCAGGCGTCGGGTTCGCAGCGTCAGCTGAAATTGTTCGGCAATGCGTTGCAGCAGATCTTCAACGGCCAGCGGCGTACCGTTGCTCACGTTGTAGGTGCAGACCGGGCGCGGCAACGGTTGATTGAGGCTCAGTTCCACGGCGTGTACCAGATTGTCGATGCAGGTCAGGTCCAGTTGAGCCCTGCCTCCGCGCATCAGCGGTATGTGTCCACGCTGCATGACACGCAACAGGCGCGGCAATAACGTACCGTCCCACGGGCCGAATACCGCGCGCGGGCGCAAAATCACCGCCTCGGCAAGACCCGCTTCCTTCACCATGGTTTCGGCCAGCGCTTTGGTGCGCGCGTACTCGTTGACCGGCGCAGGCAAAGGTTCGCTTTCATGGATGTCGAGCCGGTCGCGAAAGGCAAAGTACAGGCTGGGCGTCGAGAGGTGTACAAGGCGCTTCACCTGATTGACGCGGCAGGCGTTCAGGACCTCTTCGGTGGCCAGCAGATTGGCCCGGGCAAACGCTTCTGTCGTTCCCCAGGGCGAGGACAACGCCGCGCAATGGACGACTGCCGCACAGCCATGCGTCGCCTCAACCAGCGCGCTCGCCCCGGCTGGAGAACCGTGCTCAAGCGCAAGCCACTGAATCGCGCCAGGGCTATGGCGAATGACATCCGCCGCTGCTACCGGATTGCGGCCGCTGAACAGCACTTCACAGCCTTGGGAGGCAAGTCGCCAGGCGATATGCCGACCAATGAAACCTGTGCCACCGGTCACGAGAACTTTCATCAATACTCCAGGATCATGCCGCCGATCGATAACCCGGCACCGGTTCCGATCAACATCAGAATCTGCCCACGCTGAATGCGCTGATCACGAATCGCAATGTCCAGCGCTGTCGGCAGCGATGCGGCCACCTGGTTGCCGTGGTGAGCAAATACATCGATGACTTTTTCCGGGGCAAAACCCAGGCGTCTGGCCGCATGCTGCATCGCTTGCTGGCTGGCTTGATGAGGGATTACCCAGTCGATCTGATCCTGATTCAGGCCCGCCTGATCCAGCAGATCGCTCACCAAAGTGGGCAGGTGCTTCGCGGCAAGACGGAATACGCCTTTGCCCTGCATGGAAAAACTGGTCAGAGGTTCGAACGGGATATCGATACGCCGCGGGTGAAAGCGCGATCCACCGGCCGGGATCTGGCATAAATGCGCACCTTCGGAAAACGTCTTGAGGTTCGAGGCGATAATTTTTGCCCCGCCTTCGCTGGCGCAAAGGACCACAGCCGCTGCGCCGTCACCAAAAATGCCGCTGACCTCAACTTGCTGCCAGTCCAGCCCGCAGGAGGCGATATCGGAGCAGACCAGCAGAACGCGCCGGTAGCGGCCCGCAACGAGGGGCCATGACAAGGTGTCGACGGCGGCAATGAACCCCAGGCAACTGGCATTGATGTCCATGGCGGGAATGCCTGAGTGACCCATGCCCAACTCTCTTTGCAACAACGCGGCGTTGCAGGGCATGCCTTGATCCATAGTGCCGCTGGCGCAGGCGATCAAGTCGATCTGGTCCAGCTCGATGCCGGCGGCCGCCAGGGCATTTCGCGCGGCAGCCGCGCCCAGGCTTGCAGCCGTTTCCGCGCTGGACGCAACATGCCTATGAACAACCCCGCTGATCTGCTCGACGCTGCCCGCCGCCAGGCCCAACTCATGATCGAGGGCGGTACTGGTGACTATTCTGTCCGGCAGCGCATGGCCGGAACCGAGAATGGTCACACGCCTTGGGGGCAAAGCCAGCGGTGAAGTGTGCATTCAAATTCCGTTTAGAGAAGATCATTGTATTGACACTTATACGGGGTGATTACCGCACGGCGGTATAGTACAGGTGTACTATTTTTTACGCGCTCGAAACACTTTAAGTTATTGAAAATAAGTGCAGATTTCAAACTTCAGACTTATTCATAACTTTCAGGCGACGGCTGGCAGATTTTTGACTGCCTCGTCACGCACTGACGCTTAATAGTGAGCGATCAATGCGCCCCTGTTGCTGATCAAAAAGGATGTTATTGAGTGCTGTCTCTTCTTCTGGAAATGGGTCTGGGGATAGCCGATTTTCTCAATGATAATCCGGCTTATATCTGGGTCATTGGCGCTCCTCTGCTACTGCTGGGCCTGGGCGTCTGGCTCAATCAGCGAGTAACGACGCTGCGCCTGGATTCTGCCCGGCAAAGCGAACAGCTGGCGCAAGCGCAGCAGCAGATTGGAACCTTGCAAGCACGCCTCTCTCTGCTGGAGTCGATGCCTGTGCAGGCATCGGATTCGCCAGGGCAAGCCGCAGCATCTGCGCCGCTTTCCGACACTACTTCCACTTCTGTAAGCCAGGCGCCTGAGATGGAGCTTGTCTGGGAGCTTCCTTCGCAAACCCCGGACTTATCCATAAAGCCCGCAGCGTCGCCCGTCACCAGCCAGCCGCCCACTCGACCTGCCCCACCAAAACCCGCCATGCCGAACGTTGTAAACGTCGCTTTCATGGCTGCGCGTGACTGGTTATTGGGTGGCAATACTGTGCTGCGAATAGGGGCTGTGGTGCTCTTTTTGGGGCTCGCCTTTCTGTTGCGTTACGCCACCGAAGGCGTTGTGGTGCCAATCGAAACCCGATACGCAGGGGTTGCTGGCAGCGCAATCGCGTTGCTCGGCCTGGGCTGGTGGCTGCGCCATCGTAAACCAGCCTTCGCGCTGATGATGCAAGGCACCGGCGTCGGCGTGTTGTACCTGACCGTCAGCGGTGCCATTCGCGTGCATGAGTTACTGGACCCGACGCTGGGCTTTGCGCTGTTGGTGGTCATCATGCTGTTCTCCGCCATGCTCGCGATTACTCAGAACTCCCTGGCGCTGGCCTGTGCGGCGACACTGGGCGGTTTTGCCGCGCCGATTCTGTCCTCCACAGGCCAGGGCAGCCATGTCACGTTGTTCAGCTACTTCGCTTTGCTCAACGTCGGGATTTTCGCTATCGCCTGGTTCAAGACCTGGCGTCTGCTGAACCTGATCGGTTTTTTTGGCACGTTCGGGATTGGCGTGGCATGGGGGTTGCGCTCCTACACCCCGGATCTGTTCTGGAGCGTCGAGCCGTTCCTGATTCTGTTCTTCCTGATGTATCTGGCCATCGGACTTCTGTTTGCCCGACGCAAACTGCAGGAGCTCAGCGATGCCCCGACAGACGCCGGCCGCGAGGCGATGCTGCAATGGTCCCGACGCCAGGGTGACTACGTTGACGGCACGCTGCTGTTGGGTACGCCGCTCGTGGGCTTCGGTCTGCAATATGCACTGACAGCCGATCTCGAATTCGGCTCGGCGTTCAGCGCCCTGGCGTTGGGCCTGCTTTACATGGGAATCGCCCGCCTGCTTTCTGGCCGGGTACCGGGACGTGCCTTGCTGCTGGTTGAAACATGCCTGGCACTCGGCATCGTGTTTGCCACCCTCGCCATTCCGCTGGGACTGGGCGCGAAGTGGACCACCAGCGCCTGGGCCATCGAAGGTGCGGCAATCTTCTGGCTAGGTATGCGTCAGCAACGTCTGCTGGCTCGTGGCTTTGGGGTGCTGCTGCAAATAGCTGCAGGTCTGGCATTCATCGGCGTGATGACCACCTGGTACTTCCCCTCAACAAAAGGGGGGGATTTCTGGACGCCAATGATCATCGCCCTCTCCGGCTTGTTCAGCGCCCTGCAGGTGCACCGCATCAAGACTTTGCGCTACATGAACGAGAAAGCACTTTCCGCGATATTTCTGGTCTGGGGCGGTGCATGGTGGGGAACGTCGTTACTCGTAGCGAACATGCACCTGGCACCTCATACCCTTTTCGCTTCGCTGCTACTGCTGTCAGTCGCGATCAGTGTCGGTCTGTGGACTTTTGGGGCGAGACATTGGCGTTGGCCCGGCTTGGCTGCGCTATGCCTGGGGCTGACACCGGTCAGTTGGCTTGTACTTGTCTTCTCGTTGACCGAGTACACACACCCGTTTGCACACTGGGCGTGGGTGGGATGGACCGCATTGCTGATGGTGCACATGCTCTCGTTGCATCGCCTGGCTGACTTGCTGCCTCGCAGGGCAGTGACTGGCGCCCACATTCTGGGGGCGTTGTTATACATAGTGCTGCTCAGCCTTGAGCTGAGATACGGCTTGGATAACCTTATCGACTCCAATGCTGATTACAGCGCCTGGTTTTCCTTTGCGGGCTCGCTGATCCCCAGCCTTTACCTGATTGCCATGGCCGCGAGCCGTCGCTGGCCATGGCCGGTTGACGCGTATCCAAAGGCTTATCGCGTTTGGGCCGCCGTTCCCTTTGTCCTTTGGTCGCTGGGGTGGTTCTGGTTGATGAACTACTACAGCAACGTCAAAGCCGACCCGCTGCCTTACATACCACTGCTCAACCCTTTGGATCTGGGCCTGTTGTTTGCCCTGCTGGGGATCGTGAACTGGATCCGTCATAACCTGCCGCTGGTTGGCATTGAGGCTAAACATGCCGAAAGACTGGCGATCATTACGGGCGGTGCTTCGTTGTTCGCCCTGATCACCGGGATGGTGTTTCGCAGTCCCATCGATCCCACGCTCCTGCAAGCGGCACTCTCTATCGTCTGGACGCTTATAGCACTGGCGCTAATGATTAGCGGCCACCTTCGCAGGCAGCGTGAAGTATGGATTACCGGCGCAGTGCTGATCGGGGTCGTGGTTGCCAAGCTGTTCCTGGTAGAGCTGAGCGACCGTGGCGGTATGGCGCGGGTCATCTCCTTCATCGGGGTCGGCATCCTGCTATTGGTGGTGGGCTACTTCGCCCCTCTGCCGCCAAAAAAGACCAACACGCAAAAAGCTGATTCAGTTGCCGGCAAACCGGACCTGTCACTATGAGGAGCACACTCTTGAGTTATAAGCAGCTGTTCCGGCTAGCCCTGTGTGGTGTCGCATTGCTTGGCTCGACACTTGCCAGCGCTGATGACAACCAGGCAGATTTCGCCAGCCAGACCCCCTTGAAACTAAGCGGTAACGGCCCGTGGTATCGAATTGAGCTGCCCATGAATGTGCAGCTCAATTCTCGACAGCAGGATCTGGGTGATCTGCGCATTTTCAATGCCCAAGGACAGGCTCAGGCGTATGCCCTCGACCGTAATCCGCCTCAGGCGAAGCAGTCACAAGCGCCGACGATGGTGAAGTGGTTCCCTCTTTACAACCGGGCGGACGAGCTCGACAGAGCGCCCAGGATCAAGGTCGAGCGCAGCGCCACGGGTACGCTCGTGGAGGTTCAACCTCAGGATGGCGCATCCCCGGATGAGCAGGTCTTGCGAGGCTGGCTGCTGGACACCAGCACCATCAAACAACCTCTGCAAAAACTGATTCTTGACTGGGATAGCGCTCAAGACGGATTTCAGCGTTTCAGCATCGAAGCCAGCGATGATTTGCAGAACTGGAGTCCATGGGGCGCGAGCCAGGTAGCGCGTCTGTCATTCGACGATCAAACTGTAGAACAGCGCGAGGTCACCCTGCCCGGTCGCACCGCACGTTATCTGCGCCTGATATGGAGCTCCTCGGCCGAAGCACCGATGCTCACGTCAGCGCAGTTGGTGACGGTGAATACCGACACCCCACCGTTACCGCTTGCCTGGTCGGAACCCGTGACTGGCAGCGTTGAAAAAGCTGGCAGCTATATATGGCGATTACCGAATGGCCTGCCCATCGAGCGCCTGCAAGTCAACATTGCCCAGGCTAACAGCGTCGCCCCGGGCCGCTTTTACGGTCGAACGGACAGCAAGGCACCCTGGCAGGCCATCGGCAATGGCCTGCTTTACCGGCTGACGCAAGACGGTAAGGAAGTTGTCCAGAATGAAGTAGAGACCAACGGCACAATCGTGCGTCAGGTCAAACTCGAACTCGACGAGCGCGGCGGAGGACTGGGCTCTTCGTCGCCTACCTTGCGTTTCGCGTTGCGCGCGCCGCAGGTGGTGTTTCTGGCCCGGGGCGACAGTCCGTTTACCCTGGCGATTGGCAACGCTGCAGCAAAACCCGCCGATTTACCGATTGCGACGCTGATCCCGGACTTCACCCCGCAGAAAATGAATAGTCTGGGTCGCGCTGAAGCCGACAATACGCAGGTCAAACTGATCCCGATGTCACCGGATGACGCATCAGGTATCGACTGGAAACGTGTCGGGCTCTGGTCAGTGCTGGTTCTGGGCGTGATGTTGCTCGGCTGGATGGCATTCAGTACGCTGCGCGCTTCGCCATCAAAGGCCAGAGCAGGCTCTGCTGGCGATGAATCCCCTCCTCTGCTGTTCACAAGAGCGCCATCGGGTGAATGGGAAGCTCTTGAGGGTTATTATCAGGCGCGATTTGGGGGGACGCGCGTGGGTAGTGACGTCTACCTCAATGTGAATGGCAAACCGGAAGCATCGGTTTTTGTCTGGTCAGAATTGAGCCATGACAATGAAGTTCGGGGTCATATTTGGACACTGGGGGCGAAGCCTGAATTCGGCGAGTTACGACTAGGTCATCACACGTGCAACACGATATTCCTTGCGCTGGCCAAGGCGGTCAGTGAGACCGAGAACGTTAAGATAGTGTATGACCCTGCGATACAAAATACCGTGTTCGATCGCTGGGGGCCGTAACCCGGTTCCTGGTTCAGTGGATCAGTTAATGCAGTCGCGCTGTTACAACGCCCTGGGCGTTATTCACCGCAGAAAAATAACCGGATAGAGCTTTTATCCTCTGTGAAGAAATTTGAATGAATCCGCTCAAGATCCTGACAGCGTCATTTCGCCTGCTATTCCGTAACGCCGGAAGTATCGCGTTGCTGTGCGTTCCACTTCTGGTCGTAGAGATGTTCATAAGAGATATCAGTAGAAGCTTATTGGGTATCGATAACGACTGGGCATGGCAGGCGATAATCGGCACAGTCATCCCGCCGCTCTACACCGGATTGCTGCTGCTCATTCTCGATGCGCGCGGCCGGGACGAGCCACTGGCCAAAGCCGGCTTACTGTCCAAAGTAATACGCCTGTGGCCAGCGCTGGCTGTGCTGTCTGCGCTCGACCAGATACTGATCGTCATTGCCGGTCTGGCGTTCGTTTCGGCTGATACGTGGCTAAAGATCATCCTTGCCACCGTTCAGTTCATCCCTCCCGGGGTATGGGCGGCATTCAAGTGGGCAGTGTTTTTCCTGGCACTGTGGGCAATGATGCGACTGATGTTTAATCAGTGCCTGGTGATATTTCGAGGACTCTCGATAAAAGCATCAATACGCGAAAGTATCATCCTGTCCAGAGGGCTGCTATGGCCGGTAGTGGCTTGCCTTGCGTTACTACTGGCCCCGGTGTTGCTGGCTATTCTTATCGTATTCATTCCGCAGCCCGACTGGGCGGCAGACGTCATGATTGCTCTTCAGCAAGACAGCCCAGCTAGCGTCACGGCCTATTCGATATTCGCGGGTTTTATCCGGCTGTTTACGACCATTGTGGTATTTCGCTTTTTCACAGTGGTCGCCGAACGACCAGTCAATAAGGAGTGATCCGTATGGCGCCTTTGGACATTATAAAATCTTCATTTGGCCTGATACGGCAAAATGCCCTGAGCATCGCCGTGTTATGCCTGCCAGTGCTGTTAGTGGAGATGCTTTTAAGACAGCTCATTAGAAGCCAACTGGGGGACGACACTGCGTGGGCCTGGAGCGCGCTGATCAATACAGGCGTTATACCGCTCTACGCGGCATTTGTGATTCTCACTCTGGAAGCCCGCAGCCGCGACGAACAGTTAGGCAAGGCCGAGTTACTGTCCATCGCGCTACGCCGTTGGCCCTATCTGGCGGCGCTTTCAGCGCTCAATGAGTTGCTGTACATACTCGGTGATTTGCCGTTCATGGGGGAGCACGAGTGGAGGCAGCTCATGTTCAATACCTTTGACTACCTGCCTACCCAGTTCTGGCAAACAGTCAGATATTTGCCTTACCCTTTCGCAATCTGGCTGATGATCAGACTGACCCTCTGCCATTGCCTGGTATTGCTGAGGGGTCGTAACTGTGTCGCCGCGATACGTGAGAGTTTTCTCATGATGAAGGGGGAGTTCTGGCGAGTGGTGGGCTGTATCCTGTGGGTATTCATTCCGTATCTACTGGCCACCTATTTTATTATGCTTCAGTGGCCCGGCCTTTATGTCAGTTTGCTCCATGAAGATATTTTAGCCCCCCAACATGGAGCGGCACCCAGCATGATTATGTTATGGAGCGAGAGCTTTGTTTTGAAAATACTGGTCGTGGTGGTGTCATTCCGCCTGTTTACGCTGATAGCGGGTACTCAGACAAGAATGCCTTATCGGTAGGTCCGAGCAACTTCAAGATGTGAGCGCTAACGGGACATTCTCCGCTGGCACTCATTTTTCGTCCCCTTACTAACGGACTACAGCTCGATGCGTAAACTTACCGTCTTACCCCTGTTTTTCTTCCCATTGCTTGCGTTACCAGTGTTTGCATCGGCCAGCTGTGCAGACAACATTCGGGGATGGGCCGAGACGCTGCGCCCGGACTTGAAGCTCGACAGCGAGCACGCGGTGTGCAAAATCAATCCGGCCAACTCCAGCCAGGTTCTGGCCGCTCTGCCCTTCGCCGAAAATGTCACCGAGGATGGCCAGGGCGACTATGGCCTCGGTGTAATCGTCGCGAACGCCAGCAATGGCAAGATCATCTCGCAGCACTATCAAGCAGCCGCGATCAGCTCAGACGCCATCTATTTTTCCGGACTGGAACTGGATACTGCCCGTTATCAGTTGGCACCGAAGCTGCGAGCGTTTGGTGTGCGAGTGACCTACGGCGGCTCGTCGCGTCCCAATCCGTTCGAAAGTAAAGTCCTGACCTTGTACGCAGCGCTGCCAGGCGCTCAATTGAAGCCGGTGGTGAGTGGGCTGGAGGTCAAAAGAAGCAACGGTGAATGGGACACTCGTTGTGCTGGCGAATTTACCGAGACGCAGCGCACGATCTCCATCTCGGACAAAAGCAATAAAGGTCTCGCGGCCCTGGAAATCGAGCAGAAAGTCATCGACACCCAGAACCGGCCCAAGGGCGAAGAGTGTGAAAGGATCTCAGCCAAACCGGTGATTACCCGTTTCACGCTGGAATATGACGGCAGCCACTATCCAGTGCCGAAAGAGCTGTCTTCTCTTTGATGAACATCGGCCCCACCCCGAATGGGGCCTTCGCACCCGTTTCGACACGCCATCAGGGCATTTCAGTTCACTCGCCAGTTTCAGCAAACCACTTGAGTTCCCCGGTTCTGTCGATGGTCATGGTCAACATGCAGCCAGCGCCGTTGATCTGGTCCATGGTGCCGCCCGAAAAGTTGTAATACATGAAGCAATTGGCGTCTCGGTATTTGACCCATAACCGTTGCGCATCGCGCAGTTGTGTTTTTTGCTCGTCCGAGAGTGCACCCATCGCGGCTTTGTAGGACTCATTCAGGCGGGCATTCTGTAACGCCAGTTCCTTGTTATTGCAGTCATTCAGATTGGAGGTAATACCTTCAGACTTCTCGACGCACGCATCATATTCCGCAGAGTATTTGTCCTCCGCAGATGCATGCAGGGAGAATACAACGGCGCACAATACAGCCAGGCATCGCATCATGATTTAAATCCGGTTCAATGAGAGGTTTCAGCAATCAAGCTTTTCCCAAAGCCCAAGGCTTTTCAATAGTACAGGTGTAGTATTTCTAATGCGTCGAAAGCCCCTTTATTGTGTCGATCACTATAGAAAGAGGCAGACAGATGAAAAAAAGGATTGGCCTGTGCGTGACAAGCGCCCTTCTCCTTGTCTTGACCCTGCACGCAAATGCCGGAGCCGACGATATTCCGCCCGGCTATTCCGACTTTGGGTTTGCCGAGCGCTGCGACGATGAAAGTGCAAAGTTGACCACGCTCGAGGATATCGCCTGTTCCAGTGACAGCCTGCGAGCCCAGGAAACCAAAATGCTGAATCTGGTCGACGACGTGAGGGCAGAAACCAAAGGGGTCGATGGTGAGACCGGTAAGGCGCTGGACCCCATGGGCGTGCAACAGAAAGAGTGGCGCGATGCCCTGGCCCGCGCGTGCAAGGATGCCGTCTGCCTCTCCGTGTCCTACGCAGCACGCATCGCGGCAATCCACAAAGAATGGTCGGAGGCGCTTTGATGAGTACGCTTGCTTATCGGGGAACCCGCAGAGCCGTTCTGCTGGCAATGTCGGTGATCTCGGCCGCCACGTTTTACAGCGCGCCCTCACTCGCCGCAAACACTCAACCACCTGCGCAGGCGAGCATGGCGGCGTGTCCGGCTCAGGATTTCGATGGTTTCCTGAAGCGCTTCGCCAACGACATTGAGGTACAGAAAGCCTTCGTCAGTACGCCTCTGCAGAGCGAGTACATCGATCCTGAGGCTCAACCGGAACCTCGTCCTGTCTCTGAGCTACTGGACAAGTCCCAACTGCAGTTTCCACTGATGCCCAGCGATCAGCAGCAGCACGAGCAAGGTTTGACGCTTGCCAAGCGGCTCAAAGGGACGGATCAGGCAGTGATCAAACTGACCAAAGCCGACACGGGCTATCAACTCTCATTGTTCTTCAAGCGAGAAGCATGCTGGACGCTTTACCGCATTCAGGATGAGTCGCTGTAATCGATATCCTTGGCGGGTCTTTGGGAAATTACCTATACCGCCCTATTCAAGATTGCATCAGTGTAATAGCGCATAGTACATCCGTACTATTGCGCGACTGATGAGATGAAACTTAACCTGACAGTCATAAACAAACGAATTGTTTCCGTTTGATCAGCAGCAAATTGATACAGTCCTGATGGCGTCTTCTATGCAGACATTGACGGCGGAGCTAAATACCGGCCACACGTGATGTCGACATTGAGGAGACGGCCAACCGTATGAACTCAGTTAAACGCATACGACTCACCTTTCAATATACGGTAGGCCCTGATGACCATACCTTATCTCCCACTGCAGGCATGGAACAAGCACTGGAGACTCAGGGGCGAGTCGGTGTACTGCCAGCATTGTGGTTATTCACAACATCTGATTGATCCACACCCGTTCAAACATGCACCACACTGCCCGCACTCTTCATTGCTTTATCAATCCCCTGGGCGTGAGTTAGGTCAGATCATTGAGCAGAAGATAAAGGCAGGGTTGTTCTGAATAACGGCTGTCCTGAAGATCCCAGTGTCCATCGCTGCAAAAACATAACGTGTTGGAGCGAGGCTTACCGGCGAAGAACGGTAATGCGCTACATCTGACCTACCGAGTCGACTGGTTCGCGGGCAAACCACGCTCCAACTGAAAAACTGCTTTCCCTTCATTAGAGTCGCCAAGACGCCGCGCGCTCGCGCACCAAACGTAGACCCTGCAAGAGTCTCCCGTTTCTCAGGGAAAAGTCCTGGGACTTGCTCGTACGCCCGGACTCGCCTCCTGCGGTTTGTCTGTCCAGGTCAGCAGTTTTGACAGCGTTCCATAGGGCGCAGCAAAACGCTTGCAGGATGCCTCATCGGTCGCATCAGATAGCCTCGCAGACTGGGTTGCACCGATACGCAGCGCCTTCAGCCATTCTTTGGCACGGCGCTTGTCCTGATCAGCCAATGCGTACCGGTTATAGTTCAATTGCGCGTGAGCATTGCGAGTTATGGTGTCAGCGTCAGCCTGATCCAGCACCCGACATAACTGACCGATCATGACCAATCGCTCGATCCTTACAGCGTTCGTGGCTTCGCCCTGCCAGTTTTTCCACGAGAGCAATCGCTGAACATCAGCCGGCATTGTTCCGCCTGACGCGACTGCACTCTGGATGTACCTCATTTCCGGATCTGTCGCGTGCCAGGCAAACCACTCACGTTCCGTGGGGGGCAGCCATTTACCCCATTGGGTAAATAACCGGTCATCCTCAGCACTGCCACCACCAACAGGCGAGCACACAAAAGTATTCAGTTGCGAAGGACGGCACTTCCAGGTGGCTTCGCTGAGCGCCCGCTCACTTACGACACTGACAACGCGGGCGGTATTCGCGTCTTTGCCGACAAGGCCAACCAATAACCGTGGCGGCTTTGAATGATCAGCCTGGTTGTCTGGTTTATATTCGCAGACAGTCGTGATCGGCGATAACTTGATGTCAGCGGGTGCACAAGGCAGCTCGTCCAGTTCGGTGACGTCGAACCACAGCTCCATGAAGTCGCGCATTTTACGCGATGTCCACGCAAGATCCTCTGAGCGGAAATCCTCCAGTGCTGCCATGGGATCAATGGGCTGCTCTACGGGCGTCAGCGCCATAGCCGGAGCAAGTGCGCTGCTTAGCCATAGAGTCAAGACACACGCTGTTCTGCGCCGTGCAGTGCCGGGGACGCCCGCAAACATAGTTGATCTCCCACTGTTATTTGCTTAACGAATTATGGTTCTTCGTGTCCTAATAGCTGCGCTATCCGGCTTGACGCTTGGCTCGACACTCTATGTTTTCAAGCCTTGAACCCACCGCAATCCCCTTTCGCTCAAACTGCCCCTGCATGACCTCCAGCGCATATTTGGCAGGCTGCCCGGACAAGTGATAGTCCGCAGAATCCGGCTCCATGTCCTCCATCTTGAACACCCTTCGATCCTCGCCAATGTAAGCGACGGACAAAGGCACCCATGTATTGCGCATCCAGAATGAGAGTGTTCCCGCTGAGTCGTAGGCAAACAGCATCCCGGGGCCCACATCATCGAGATAAGACAGCCCTTTGGATTGCTGCGGCCAGGTACGCGCGACCGGTACGCCAGCAAGCTTGATGTTTCCGGTGAATGTCAGGTCGCACAGCTCTGTTATTTCGGCTGCCGTAGCCAGTGGTGCGTTCAGCGCACCTGTCAGCAGCAAAGCAGTCGCTGCCCTGAGAGCTGCAGTTTTCAAAGCGGAAGCAATCATCAAATGTCACGGCTTCGGCAGATATATTATCTGGACCGGCGTGTTGGGTTTTGTGTACGACCCCGTGGGATCCACGTTCGGTTTCAAACCCGGGTACCACGCCCTGAACTGTGTGTCCGATAGCCATTCAAGTTGCAACTGTTCGACTGCCAATCCGGGCGGGCCCGCTTTGAATCCTGTGAGGGACTTCACCGCTGAATGGCATTCTTCCCCTACGCCCACTTCGAGAATGCTGACCTCCAGTTGCTCGCCCCACGTAATGGATCCGGTCTCAGGACAGCTTCGAACCTGGGCGTGATATTTGCCATTGGGTGAAGGAAGATCGTAAACGATTTTGTCGGGCCCGCAGGCTGTCAGCAGGACAGACGATGCGAGTAAAAACAGGGCAGTCTTCTTCACGGTGCTACTCCAGATTCAATCAAGCGCAACATTTAATTTTTTTTGTACCTCGGCTGAGTACATTCCGTGAATACCAGATTACATTCTGATTTTTTGGCATTGCGCTTACAGTAGCCCATCGACTTCTCTTGCGCCGTCAAGGGATCGTCAGCGGTGAAAACAGCATTTACGTTCCCGTCTTCTGACTGGACCGCTGCCACGCACTGATCGGAATAGGTCGCGACGAGAAAGCAATCCGTAGCGCCCGCTGATTCGCACCTGCCAAGAACATCCTGTTTGGCGTAGTCCGCGCTTTGCTGTTTAGTGGTCGTCCAGACCTTGTCGAGTTGGTCCGAGGTCATGACCGCGCCCCAGGTACTGACCCACTCTCCGGATTTCGATCCTGAAGTATCGGAGTCAGGCCCACATGCAACGAGCAGCGCGATTGACGACAGTAACACACAGCGTTGCACGTTATTCATTCAGTGTCCTTACAGCGGTAGCAAACGAGATGAAAGAAAAATTGAACAGCACGTCGAATAAATGAATCAGTGAAAAACTGTATGACACATAGAGCTATTTTACAGTGCAGTATTCGCGGGCCTGAGACCTCAACCCTGAACTAACTATTACTCAGCCAGCTTACACACAAGACAATCTTTTTTGAGTTCACCACTTCCAAAAAAAGGGTCCATGAAACCACAGTTCTCCACTTCGTAATCCACTACGATGTCTTGAGGGTCAGCCACGACCTTGACGTAGCAGTGTTCCGTCCACGTATTCTGTTGGTATTGATCTGTAATCTGAAGATACCCTGCGCTCCGGTCATGAGTAGACCCCATGTACTTGTTTTCTGAAAACGTACCCTTATACCGACTCCAGTAATAAGCGGTGTTATCCGGATTTTTACGGTCAGGCTGTACAGCGCTAGGCTCGCCCATCAGAGGCGCAAGTTTTGCGATGGCCTCATTGACATCTTTACCCTGGGCATCTTTTACACTACTGAGCTCCTGACTAGGGATCGAAGTACACCCCACCAATGAAGACAGCAGCGCGGCGACAAGCGCATGTTTTGTGGCTGCGCTTTTTAAAACTCTGAAAGCGGCTGGCTGGGCGGAAAGCTTTACTGTCGGCTCAGACCTTTCATTCATCATGCTTGTCATACACCGTCTCGTTCAAAATTACTGGAATGGGTGGAATCGTGAAAAAATCATATTCGACACTCTGAAGTTTTTCGATAGTACAGGTGTACTATCCGCTTACTCGTCGTGGCCAACGCCTAGTAATCAGAGCGGGACAGTTTGTGTTGCCATTGCCAGTAAGTTAACGGGTACTACTCCAGCAAAAGACGCCGGGCGAGCCCTTCGATATACGCTTCATCCTGACCATTGGGATGCGCCTCGAACGCCAGGTGCAGATACTCGTGGGTCAGGTCGAGACGGTCTTGAAGCGACAGCACGCCGCGTACGTAGATCCGGTTGCGTTCGCGGTCGACATGGGGATTACCGAAGGCCACACGGCATACGGCAAACGTACTGACTTCGTTGTAACCCACCTCCCCTTCGAGCCGTTGACGCCAGACCCGGCGCTGTTTTTGCAGCCACTCCTGAGCGTCGGGCAATGCTGTGCAGGACGCGACCGGATTGTCCCAGCGACTGAGGCTTGCGCGTGGATAGGCGTGGGACAGGATGGCGTCGTAACGCTGGCCCGCGTTGGCTTGTTCTACCGCTTGCTCCCAGGACAATTTGTCGGCATCCGGTTGCGTCAAGTGATAGGTGACATTAGTGCCCACGAGGATCAGGTCGCTGGTCAACGCGGCTATACCGCGTGATTCGGCATTCGCCGGGCGCGGCGCTACGCGCTGTCGGTTGCTGCTGTCATCGATAGTCAGACATTCACCCGTGCGGCCGGCGTTTTGCAGGAGGTAAGTGCGAATCGCGACGGCCAGCGCCTTGGCGGCCTCGGCGGGCTCTGCCCTGGCTTCGCGTTGCAGCACACGCGCCACATATTCTTCGCGGTCCAGCCGGGCGACGAGTTTGTCTTTCACCAGAAAGAGTTCGCCGTCGCTGTGGATGTCCAGTTGGTTGCCATTCAAAAACTCGACGCGATAGTCGCCCAGCAAGGGGCCTGACTCAACGGCGCGGCCCGCCTTGAGCACGTACCCGATCGGGTAACGTGAAAACAGGTCGACCTCCACGCAACGTCCCGGCTCGGCGGGCCAGCCTGCGGGCAGGACCGACGCCAGGGCCTCGCTGTAATTGCGCAAGACCGTCTGGCTGGTGCCGCGCCCCTGCGCCCAGATGGGCGTGCCATCCACGGTCCAGCCGGCAAAGCCGCCCTCCCGTTGCGCAGCGGCGTCGTCGGCAAACCAGCTCCAGGTTTTGATCCGCAGAAGGCCAGCCAACGTGCCAACGACATTGTTGTCCACCGCACCCAGCACCACATCAAGCAGCACCCGTCGCGCCTGATCCTGTGCCGGAAGCGTGCCCAGAGTTTCCAGCAATTGCGCCACGGGAACCTGGGTTTGCGGCTGCAGTGTGGAAGTGCTGAGCAGCCATGGCGGTGCTTTGCGCGCTTGCCAATAAGCTCGCCAGTCCGACTCGGAGATGCCGAGACGCTGAGGCTCAAAATACAAGCCACAGGATTTCACCAATGCCTGATCGCGACCGATGCTGCCACCGGCCGTGCAGCAATAAACTTCTTCCTTGGACTGCCCTCGACACTCATAGGCGGGCTCGGTGGCGCCGGTGTCTACCAACCAGGCGTAGACAAACAACTTCCACAGACTGCCCAGCGGGGCCTGTAAATCAGCGGGCAGCGGTGCTCGCGAAACCAGCCCGGTGCGGTTTAGGGACAACAGCTCTCCCTTCAACGCCACCTGAATCGGGTCCTCCTGCGCCGAGGCCAGCGCAGGGAGTAGAAACAGCACCAGCCAGAGCCAGCGTGAACGCACGTCAATTGACCTTGATCTGGCCGTATGCAGGTTTCTGCTCAAGGGTTTGGTGCTGAGGTGCGTAGACCTGGGTGAAGCGCACTGGCGGCAGATTGAACTGGCCTTTTTGCGAGAAACGCACCAGATGCCGCATGCGCAACTCACCGCTCAAGGCATCCACCGGAATCGCGTAGCCCAGCTGGCCCGGCTCGAAGCGCGCTTTCTCAAGCGCCGCCGCTTCCGTGCCCGCCTTACCCTGGAGTTTGATACCCCAGGTCGTTTGCTCGATATCAGCGCCGGGCGGCAATGGCACTTCGATCATGCCGTAGCGCAGTGGCTTGGCAGCCTTACTGGTGATGATGACTTCATCCAGATAGAGGCTGTCACTGGACAGCGGTTTGCCGTCCACGGCTTCGAGGCTGAAGGTGAACGCTTCAGTGCCCGGCACAAGACGAGAAAGTCGGCGAGTGACGGTCACAGGCATTGGCTCCACCGCAGGCTGTCGGGTCTGGTAGCTGAGCAACGCACGCAGAGGGCGTTCCTGGGCTCCGGCCAATGACAACGATGAAGGGACGGGATTGGCACCTTCCCATGTCCAGTACATTTCACCGCTGGCACCGTAGCGCTTCTTCCAGCCTTCGCCTGGCGCCAGCGCGATAGTCGGCGACGCCTGCTCGATGCTGCGCTGCAACCAGCTCAACGCCAGAGCACGCTCAAGGGTTGATTGCTGAGGCAGTAAACGCTGCAACAACGCACGCGCACGTTCTTGATCGAAAGCTTTGAGCGACAGGTTCAAGGCTTCGGCGAATGGCTCGGAGCTGACATCCAGACGCTGCTGGGCACCCGGCAACTGGCGACTGAACGCCTCTGGGATGATCACCTTGTTCTGCCTGGCCAGCGAAGCCGTCATGACCCGCGCGGCTGCGAGGCCCAAAGCAGAATCCGGAGCATTCATGACGATGCTGCCCTCATCCATGTCCATCACATTGGCCTGAGCACCCTCGCCGGCTTTAGCCAGGTCATCCATCAAGCCACTGAGCAGCGTATTGACCGGCAATTGCATTTGTCTGGCAAACGAGAGGATCAGCGCGCGTTGCAACAGCGGCGTTTTACCGGCCTGCTTCGCATAGACATTCAGCACGCGTTGCCAGTGCTCGGGCGGCAGCGACAATTCCAGCGCCTTGCTCGCGTGCCAGTCGGCATAGTAAGCGTAAGCCGTGAGGAACGCGTCCGGCTCACCGCCGTAGCCCCACCAGTTAAAGCTTGCCGACGGCCCCGCCAGATGCACCAGACGTAAACGGCTGTTTTGCATGATCAAGCGCAAGCGGTCTCTGATTTGCGGATCAGATGACAGTACTGGATACGCCATGCCCAGTGGCAGCAAACGGCTGGCTATCTGCTCGACACCGCCATAGGGGTAGCTCAGCAGATCATCCAGTGCCGAGCGGAACAACGCTTGTGAGCTGTCATCCAGACGCAGTCGAATGGCGGTGGCATCGGCTGGCAAGGTCAGCGGTGTATCGCCACTGACCGCGTCCAGACTCTGGCTCTGCGTGACCTGCCAGCCCTCACCAGTGGCGGTCAGGCTTACGGCCAGCGCATCAGCAGTTTTACCGTCCTGCACCAACTCGGCCTTCCACTCGCCGCTTGCGAGGGAGAATGCAGGCAATGCGATGTAGTTGATGCCTTTGTTCAAGGTCACCGGTATGCGCTGCTCGGCTCCCGCGTAGTGGGTCACGAGTTCTGACTTGACCGGCTGGTCGGCCTGGCTGAACGCGAACACGCCGAGATCCGGTTTATCTCCGGCGCGGAATCGGGTTGGCCCGCTCCATTTCAGGTACAACGGTTTTTCCGAGCGCACGAATTGCTTTTTCTGACCGACCTGCCCTGTTTGATCGATGGCCCTGGCAGTGATGCGCCAGCGAGTCAGCGAGTCCGGCATTTTGAAAGTGAAGCGCACTTTGCCGTTTGCATCGGTCACCAGTTCAGGCTCCCACGCAGCGGTGTCAACGTCCTCACGGCGTGGCCGCTCCAGCACTTTAACGCTGCGATCACTGCGATTGGCCTTGCCGGGCGCGGTCGGGCTGCCGGGCAACGCGACGTCGTAGCTGATGAAGGACAAGCTGGCACTGGTGCGTACATTGTTGCGGCGCGGGTGGTGGAAGAACTGGTCGATGGCAGGCGCAATTTCCGGCTGCAGTGCATAGATCATCTCGTCGACCACGCTGACCGTCAGATGCGCGGGAATCGGCTTGCCTGCGAACTGAGTCGTCAGGTCAACGGACACGGTGTCGCCCGGCCGATAAGCGTCTTTGTCGGTGGCGATGGCTACGTCGATCTGCGGGGCGACAACCTTGATCCCGGCGTTCTGGAAGCTGTACTGCCCGCCTTTGGTGTACAGCACCGAAAAGGTCAGGTTCGGGGCGAAGTTGTCCTTCACGGCAATTCGCGCCCGGTACTGGGTATCGTTGAGCTTTTCCAGCTTCAACCAGTCGCCGCCCTTGGACAGCAACGCCGTGGCTTCAACCTTGTCGCGCTCCAGAGACAGCAACGCATCGCTGACGGGCTCAGGGAAGGTGATCAGCGCAGTAGCTTCGTCGCCGACGGTGTACTCGGGCTTGTCGAAAATCACTTCAACGGTACCCGCGACCGCCTTGACGCCGTCACCGCTCACCGAATGGCCGGTGGCCCCCAACAAACGACCGCTTTCATCCATCAACGTCAGGTTGTAAGTGCCTGGTTGCTGAAAGGTCACGCTGAAACCTTCATTCCCCGCGACGAGTTTGTCACCGCCACTGGTCTGGTCCTCCAGTCGCACCCATTTATAGCTTGCGGGTGTGACAGACCGGGTTTGCTCGCTGCCACCTTCGTTCGAATAGCCGAAGACAACCTTTTCACCCACAGCACTGAACCGTTGCGGGGCGGTAATCCGGTAGCTGGCGGCGCCCCGGTCAATCAGGATTTCTTTCGTGGTCCGGACACGATACGCCGCACCGTCACTGGCAAACACGGTGAGCATGTAGCGGCTAGGGCTGAACGCCGGCGGCAGGTCCAGCGTCGCATTACCCTTCGCGTCAGTGGTGAGTTCGGCGCTCTTCAATTCCACCGGAAACTGCCCAAGGTATTGCAGCTCATTATCGACAGTCGAAAGCTGCTGGGCGCGCAAGCTCAGGGTCAACTTTGCATTTGCCACCGGCTTGCCATCCGGATAGAGCAAGGTCAGGTTGCCTTTCACCGGCTCGTTGATGCTGTAGTCTTGTTTGGCGAGGTTCAGGGCTATCTCAAAGTGCGGCTTGATGTACTCCGCTACGCGAAACGCGCTGCTGTAGGCCTGATCCTTGTACCTGAAACGCACTTCGTAACCACCGGCAACGGCATTGTCCGGAAGCTGAAAACGGCCTTGGGCGCCCGCCTTCGAATCAAGCTTCAGGGCCAGCGACTGCAGCGCAGTACCGGTGGCATCGAGGATGGTCACGTCAACATCGGCAGCGGCTGGCGCCACGGAATCGCGAGCATTCTTGAACTCCCGCCCGACGATCTTCAACGAGACCCAGTCTCCGGGCCGGTATAACGGCCGGTCGGTGAACGCGAAGAGTTTGGTGTCGTAGATCTCGCTGTCGTAATAGAAATTCTCTGCAACGAAAACACCGCCCTCCTGGTCTTCACCGATCACGAATGAGCGTTCGGGGCTGACGTGTTTCAGTCTGAGCAAACCCTGCGCATCAGTCGCGCCGCTGCTCATGACGCCCAGGCCGTCGGTCCAGAGCACATTGACCTTCTCGGCCGGGCTGCCTTCGTTTTTGCGGGCAGCCCACACCAGAAGCTCATCACCGGCAACTTTGCTCACCGCAACGGTATTGGAGACGAACACCATGGTCGTGGCGCGGTACTTGCCGATCAGCGCCTCCACGAGGTACAGCCCGGGCTTTAACTTGCCTAGCGGGATGTAGACGTTACCGGGCACGACTTTGATGAACTTGCTGGACGAGCCGTTCAGGTCAACACCAGCCGGTGGCTGGATCGGTTTTGCTTCCCAGATCGGGTAACGGAACTGACTCACCACTGGCAAGCCGGGGATCAGTGCGAACTGCGCTTGGGCCTCGTAGGGTGTAGGCGCAGCCATGGCGTTACCCATCTTCAGCTCAGGCACTTCCTCGGTGACCTGCTTGCGGGACTCATAGGAAAACGCACGCTGCATGACGCGTCGGGACTGGCGATACCAGCTGTCCCAGAGATACGCGAGGGTGTTGGAAAGCCCTTCGCCCCTGAACTGTCCGTCACTGACCACGCGGTGCAGGTTTTTCTGGCGCTTGAGGAAGTCCATGGGTTTGTCGATGCGATACACGCGGATATCCGCGCCGCCGTAAGGCTGCATGCGGAACCGGCGATAGTCACGGCCCGGAGCTTCCAGGCGTACTTTGGCCTGCTCATCGCTGGAAAAACTGCTGTCCGCCAGTAGAAAAAAGCTTTCTCCCGGTACTGCGCTGTAGCCGCTTGGCTCGACGCTGTCGTCGGCGTTGACGCTGGTCATAGGCAGCAACAGTGCCAGCGACAATGTAATCAGAGAGCAAATACGCGGCATGCGGGCACCGATCATTGGGAGAGAAAGTTGAGTCGATAGACGCCGATGAAATTCGGGTTGGCAGCGTCGGGTATCCATCGGGTGTCCTTCCATGTCATGAGTTGCTGCAGGCTTGCCGAGCGCATGCCGTTGTCAGTGGGTGTCGTGGTGCCAGTGTGATAGGCGATGTAGCGGCCCATCCAGATCATCAGGTGCTGGTCATCGCCCTGATCGAAAAACATCAGATCACCGGGTCGGGCCTGAGCCATGTCGCGCCCGACCAGGTGACTGTTGAACTGAATCAGTTTGATCGCATTCACGTAGGGGCCGGTTTGTCCGTCGCCTTGCTGCCATTGCTGGGCGAGCCCTCGCTGAGCGTCGCTCAGTTGCATCTCCGGCGGCAGGTAACGATTGGACAAGCCATTGCTGCGCAGCCATTTGTCATCGTGAACCTTCAGTGCTTCATTGCTGGCAAAGCGCACCAGGCCCGCGCAATCCTGCTGATACCAGCGTGGGCTAGGCCCTTGGGCCAGTTGCTCTTGAGCAATACGTACGAACCAGGCACGAAATACCTGAGACTGCTGCGCGTCGAGCGCTGGAATCTGACTGGCAAATGCAGGGCTGCCGAGCAAGATCGCCAGCAGAGCAAGGCCTCGACCCAGAGCAATCACAGCGGCTTCCACTCCAATGGCAACCACTGCCATTGACCATCGGGTTCAGTACCTTGCGGCAGTGTCAGCGCGTACTTGCCGTACCCACCGAGTTTCTGCAATTTCGGGATCAGATGCGTCTGCGCGGCGTTGTAAAAAACCGGTTCCATGTCCTTGGGCAGACTGCCCAGGGTTTCTTGCTGCAGAAGTTGCGCGATTGCACCCGGGTTGAAATACATCGGGACCAGTTGATCGCCGGGCAGCACGTCGGCCAGCGGCGGGAAACGTTTGTCGAGGGTGCCCACGGCTTTGTCCAGGAGTTGGTCGTCCAGGGAGAACAGCAGCGTCGAACCGTGCCGCGCCAGACTGACCTTCATGAACGCATTGCCGCTGACCGCGTCAGGGTTTTCCGCCTCTCTGGCCAGATACGGACCAAAACGGGTGCTGACTTGTCGCTGCCACTGATGAGTTTCGCCCTGCTGCTTCTCCACTACCGGGAACACATGCCCCTCGGCATTCGCCTCGTAGGAGCCGACCATGGAACCGAACAGTTTGCCCAAATCACCGTCCAGTCTGGCGCTGTTCTTGTCGGTCAGATGGGCAACCAGCAACGGCGTGTACAAGCGCGAATCGGCATACCAGCAAAGACCCGCTGCATCAGAGATGTGCGCAGTCAGTGCCTGCGCAACCGGCTCTTCTGCTCCAAGTTTTACCAGCAATGGTTTTTGTTGCGCGGCCGCAAGGGGCAAAGCCACACATGCGCTGGCACCGATGGGCATCGCCTGCCAGATCGGCTTGAAATCAAAGCCTGGCTGATGTTCGGTTTCGTTCATCGCCAGAAAGCTGTGCCAGCCCTTCTCGTCCATTTCGAAACGCAGGCCAGCGAAGTTCGGAATGAAGCGCTGATACCCCATGGCAAGAACACTGGCGTTGACCGACAGCCGTTGCTTGACCTGCGGCGCGCGTGGCTGCAGCCCAAATGCTTCGGTGAACAGCTTTTCGCCACTGAGTAATGCGGCGAGGGCCTCTGGCGAAATACTGCCCGACTCCGGGGCGGACTTTCCGTCTTCCTGGCCCAAAGGCTGACTCAGGGTGGAGGGTTCTCTTTCATAGGTGGACGAATCACGCCCCGCGATTTTGTTCGGATTTGACACCACCACCAGCTTGTCGCCATAGGAGGCGAACGCCAGCGACTTGCTGGCATTGTAATTCAAAAGATAGAGCGGCACCTCATCGGAACCGATCTTCACCACACCGATTTCGCTCAACTGCGGGTCGTAGAGCACTTTGAGCAACTGTTCCAGCATCTTGGCCATGCCACCTCGATCCATGACCATAAGGAAGTCTTTGAGTCGCCCGTCCTTGCCGCGCCACAGTGCGATGTCCGCAGGTTGATCGAGGAGTTGCTCAATGAGGGTGTCCTGCAATGTCAGGTCATATTCGTAGATGATTCTGCGCAGGCTACCGATCAATCCAAGGCGATCAGTATGGGTTTCGTAATAGAAAACGAAATCTTCGGTGAGTGTGTCTTTCAGGAACGGCACCGCCAGCAAATCCTTGGGCAACTGGCTCAAGGAAGTGGTTTCCAGCAAACCATCCGGACGGCTCAAGTGCAGTTTGTCACTGGCAATTTCGACCATCGGCCCCTTGGGTTTGAGCATCAGCCAACCCATTGCACCGGCAACACCGGCGACCACGCACAGTCCGCCCAACAGCAATGGCCAGCGTCGGACAGGTTTTACGACGGGCGTGCCGGTTGGCTCGGAAGTCGCTGAAGTCGAGTTATCGCTCATGTTCACAAAACCCAATTCATCCGTGGGAGGGGATGATCAATAGTTGAATGTCTTGACCAAGAGCAGGTCACCGATGCCACGCAAAGGCACGATGAATGTCTCGCGTTTTTCATTGACAGTGTTTTCGTTGAGCACCAGGTTTATCTGCGAAGTAATCACTTCTTTTTCGTTACTGGCTTCATCGAAGTTATAACCGCCGCCACTGCTGTAGTTGCCCCAATAATTCACGTAAATCAGGTAGGTGCCCTGCAACGGCGCAGTCATGGTGAACATCTCCGGGCCAGGTCCATCCACGCTGTCGGTGTCCAGACCGCCGCCGTTGGTCAGCACTGGATGGGCGAAGAACGCGTGCTGGCCGTCGGGCGTAACGATGTGCAAGTCGAGCTCGGCATTTGGATCATCCCAGCCCAGCACGACACGAATGCGTGCTGGCGTGCGCTGGTTGTTGGCTTCATAAAACTGCACGCGTTTGAGGGATTTGCCTTCGGCGCTCCGCACCTCGACACTGTTGGAGCCCGCACCAAAGGCGTATGGCCGGGCAAAGCGCCCCTGCTCATCCGTATAAAGGTTCAAAGGGTTGCCGTTGACCGAGAGGACATTGGGGCCGCGTTGTTTGCCAAGGGCTTTGATCTGGCCCTCGATCATGGTGCGACTGCGCTGTGCGCCGCGGTCGATGGGAGGTGTGGGATACGCGACTCGCGGTGCCTCACTTCGGTCCAGAAGGCCGTTGTAACGCCAGCCACCCACGGGTTCCGTGAGTGCAGAAGAGGACTCGGCGCAAGCCGTAGTCACCGAGGCAAACGTTAACACCAGCGCCATCACGCAACGCACCGGCGCGCTTCCATACAGCTTGTCACTGGTCCCGCGCATGAAAGCACCCTGTTTTTTATGCGAATTAAACGCTAAGTCCATACCGCGCAACGTCAGCTCTCCTGAGCAATGGGGCACGGGAATGCCGAATAAATCTTATTAGTGCTCACACCCGCATGGGTATAAAGCGCAGGAGCAAGTGCCAGCCATTATTCTTGGAGGCCAGCCCGGCTTTCAATAGCACACATGTACTATGTTTTATCGGTCTGGGTCACTTCACGATAGGCCCATGCACCCGACTCTATAGCAATAACCATTAAAGCTATCAGTTAAGCGACTTTCATTACCTGACCCACGTTATCGCGCTGTCGATTGCGTCATTCCCCAGATAAACATCCCGGGCCATTCAGAATGCGACGTTTCAGACTTTTTACACTGCTCGCCCTGCTTGCCTCAACTGCCGCGTCAGGACAGACAGCTTGCCCAGGCGGCGTAGCACCAGGCAGCCCGCAATGCGGACCTGATTCGAGCACATCGAGAGGCGACTCATCACCGCCTCAGCCAACGGGAAAATGGATCAAAACCTGGGGGGCTCTTTCCGCAAACAGTTCGGGAGACATTGGACTGGCCTCAGGCAAGTTATCCAAATCCGACGCTGCCGCAGAGGCGGTCGCTCGGTGCGAAGCGTTTGGTGCAGGCAAGTGTGTGGCGAAGCATTATTTCTATAATCAATGCATCTCGGTGGCCCGAGCCGAATCAGGGCAATCAGCAACCGTGACAGGACCGAGGGAGAAAGCCGCAGATCTCGCAGTCAAGGAATGTGAAAGCAGCACAAACTCCACCTGCGCTGTTCTGTTAACAGAGTGCTCGCCCCCTGTTTTCGAGAAATTCTAAGTGGCAGCAACCTGGGCTGAATGCGCCCAATAGATACCAGCTCGAGGTTTGTTAAATGCTCCGTTCTTTCTCGTGTGTATTTCTGTTTGGCTCGATTATCTCCACCACCGCCATGGGCCAAACGCGATGCCCAATCGGAGTCCAGGCGGGAAACATCCAATGCATACCGGATGATCCTCAGGCAGAAGTGAACGCCGCTCCCAGGCCAACAGGTGAATGGATTAAAACCTGGGGGGCGATCGCTAGTTCGGAAAGCGGTGATATCGGCAGCAGTACCGGGAAATTTTCAAAAAACGACGCCGAAGCTGAAGCAATAAAAATCTGTGCGGACTTTGGGAATTCGGACTGCAAGGTCAACATGACTTATAAGAATCAATGTGTGGCTGTCGTACAGGCAGCCAAAGGTCGTACAGGCGGGAAGATCATCACCGCTGAAACCGCGGACATTGCGAAACGAACTGCATTGCAAGAATGCCAAGAGGACTCCGGGGCGCAATGTTTCGTCAGGGGCACGGATTGCACCGAACCGTACTTCAGGAAGTACTGAGGCGTCATTCATTCAGTGCGAGCAGTTGAGACCTGTGTCAGCTACCGAAATACCAGCTCTTGGACATCCGAGTGCACCCTGAACCCACCGCTTTCGCTTCTCTAATGATATTTCGAGTGTCGACCTGGAGATTGACCGTGCAGTAGTGATTCACGCGTTTATAGTCGTAGGTGTGCACAATGACGGGACGACCTGAGTCAACATCCTGGTACGACCCTGTTTGCTCCGGCACATCTTCGTAATAAGCCAGCGCTTCCCATTGGTATAACCCCCCGACACTGCCCGGAATGGAATCGGCAATGATGCTGGGTACGGGAGTTGGCTCATACACGGGATTGCCCATGGTTGAAAACAGAAACCCTTTAGCTTCATTGACATCCTTGCCTATGAGCTGTTTGATCATTTCGCGCTCGGGATTAAGGCTAACGCAACCTGAAACAGCTAGAAACATCAAAGCCGCCACTGTCATCTTGAACATTATTTCAATCCTGTCCTTGCAAGATGCACAACATGCTCATTCAACCAGCACGTTATTCACTAGCAGTCCAATACTGCAATTAAGGGCCCGCGCACTTGAGTGCTGCGGCCTGATTATTCCTCCAGAAATAGTGGGGCACTTGGTCAGCGCTTATCAATAGCACATGTGTACTATTGTCCCGGCGACTGACTGGGCGTTAACGTCAACACTGAATAATGAACCGTCGCGATCGATGCGAGCGCAGACCTCACTTTCTTAAACAGGCCATCTAATGCGTCGTACCCAACTGTGTTCGTTATTTGCACTTCTAGCGTCTCACTCCGCTTTTGGTCAGACAGCGTGCCCTGCCGGGGTAGCTCCGGGCAGCCCACAATGCGGGCCAGATGCGGGCACTTCAAGAGGGGACAGTAAGGAACGCGCATCTGATCGATGCAATGACATTGTGCGAGAAGAACTCTGGGCAGTCCTGCAGGATTGCACTCGCCGAGTGTACTGATCCGATATTTGAAAAGTTTTAAGCATCGATTATCTGCGGAGCACATTGCTCTGCACATCTCCACACCGAACTAAAACTAAACAGGTGCGACATCATGATCTCCAATAAGACACTCATCAAGGCACTCGGCACCGTTACCGCAGCGTTATTACTGCAAGGTTGCGGAATGATCGCGTCGAAAACGGTCAGCGATAGCGGTCTGCAGGAAAAGGCAGCCGTCACACTTAATACCACGCCTGAGAAAGTGCGGATTTTTGACAAGCGCGGCGAGCTCGACTCTGTGAAGTTCAAAGCACAGACAAACAAGGGTGTTTACAACTGCTACTACACTACCCTCGTCGGCCTTGATTCGGACACGCTGTGTTCTGGTCCTGTCGAGGGTTCTGCAAAGCAGACCGGCAATCAAGCTCCGGCACCCGCCGCCGCACCAGCAAACTGTAATGCATTGTTGAAAGCTGCCGGACGTTGCTGAAATGAGTACGCTATCGACTCACGCCCTCCTGCTGTTTAGCGCCAGTATATGTGGCGTAGCGCTAAGCGGCTGCGTACCGGCGACATCGTCGCCCTACGCTGCTTACTCGCCATACGGCACTACTCAGGCAGTTCCAGCGCAGCCTGCCTCCCGATTTGCCCAAAATAGCGCAACAGATGAAATGCTTGCGCAGTTCAAAAGTGCAGGCAAAGCAATCATTGTTGTTCCCAGCCCGAGCCTGGATAGCCTGCACACTGATTTTCAGAACAATGACTCCATCGCTAACTTCCTGAGGATGCGCTCGGGCACCACCGAGTGGACGAATACTTCGCGTGCTTCTTCAATGTTCAAGGTGGGGTACGACACCAAAAACCGCGGCGATGAGGACGACCCGAAACACGCTTACTTCCAGGTGGTTTTCGGGCGGACGATGTACATGATTTATCTGGTCGATCCTGGTCATTACTCAATCAGCGGCGTGAGCTACAACTTGCCACGAACGCGTGGTTTCGAAACCCCTGGTGGGCGCAATATCAGCCCATCGCCGCTAGGCCATGCGATGCTCAAATCCTTTACCATCGACGAGTTCGAGCGCGGTCAGAAATGGGAGGACGCAAGCTACCGCAATCAGACAGTTCAGGAGGATTACTGCACCTCAAGGCGCGTTGTTAACAATGAATGCACCAGTTGGGGGAAATCATCCTACGACGTCAAACAACAAACCTCCGCCGCTGGCTGGGTGTCCAGCACGGAGCAGCGGACCCTCGAAGCCCGTGCGGTAAAGGTCGAACTGGACAAGGAATTTGCCGCCTTTGATATCGCCGCTGGCGAAGTCATTCTGATTGATGGCTTCTTCGCAGAACCACCCGCAGCAACGTTCAAAGAGAAAAGCTGCAAGCAGACGGATCAGGAGCAGATGCGTTGCGAGCTCAAACAAGTCGCCCTTGTGCAAATGCTTGGGGAACTCGAAGAAGTCAGGAAAGCCGACAACCCTGCGGACTGGGGCATGCCTAAACTGGCGGAAACCCTGAAAGGGCTTACCTACCGCCCAATTCAGATCAAGGCCCGTGAAGTCCAGGGCGATTCGGCGTGGGGCCCGACGTACGCTTTGAAAGCTGAGTAGGTATAAGACGTTAAACGCCGTCACAGGCAAACCAGCCGTGACGGCGTTGGTTCAAGCGTGAAGTATCAAAGACAGGGGTTCTGAGATGAAAAAGATCGCGCCTTTCGCCTGCTTGCCAATGTTGATATTCGGGATGTATGCAGAAGCACAAACACGCTGCCCGATGGGCGCTCAGGCGGGTAGCATGCAATGCCTGCCGGACGACCCTCAGTACAACCAGAGTGCTCCTCCCCGGCCTACAGGTGAATGGATCAAAACCTGGGGCGCTATTGCGGGATCAGATGCGACGGGCGAGTCGGGCGGTGCCGTCGGCAAGTTTTCTGAACGCGAGGCGCGAGAGTCGGCGATGCGTCTATGCGCCCAAGGCGAAGCGAAAGATTGCGAAGTAGATTTTGTATTCTTCAATCAGTGTGCTGCCATGATTTCGTCAAAAACAATCAGCTATATCCAGGGGGCGGAAAGCGAGGAGATTGCAATTGATCTGGCAACGAAAGACTGCGAAGTAAATGGGGGCGCGCCATGCAGCGTTATTTATTCAGCGTGCACTGATCCGGTTTTCAAAAAATATTAGTCTGCAGCCGGGCAAGCTGTTCTATGCTCAGAGATTGTTGTACTCGAACCTTAAGTGCCCGGCATTGCCGAATCCGTCCCCGCACCACTGCTTCCTAAGCAACAGATTCCCTTCGCTTCTCCCTCGTCAGGGAAACCGCACACAAACTTTCGCCTGAAAAGTTCCCTTGTCAGTGCAACTTTGCGACGAAACCACACTCTGACTGCGTATCACTTTTGATACAGACCGCGTCCTCGTATGTATGATGCTCCCTCGAATTACGGAGACAGACGAATGTCGTGCAGAATTATCGTGGCTGACGACCACCCGCTGTTTCGTGAAGGTATGTTTCGGACCATCGAGCGACTGCTACCCGGGTCGGTCATTGAGCAGGCCAGCAATCTCGATGAGGTGCTGGCATTGGCCCGGTCCGGCACTGAAGTTGATACGTTGTTTCTGGATCTGCATTTTCCCGGTTTGAGTTCGATGCAGGCCATTGCCGAACTGCGCGCGGAATTCAAACGCACGTCCATCATTGTGGTGTCTATGGTCGATGATCTGGAGACCATCTCCCTCGTCATGTCACATGGCGCGGACGGTTTTATCGGAAAGAACATCGATCCCCAGGAAATTGCAGAATCCATCCTCGCTATTCGCGAAGGTGAGATTGTCGTCAAGTACAAACCCGGCGGTTCGATCCTTAACGATGCTGACGTGAAGATACTCAGCCACCTGACGGCTCGCCAGAAACAGGTACTGAGTCTGGTAGCCTCTGGAAAAACCAATAAGGAAATCGCCAAGGAACTGGGTGTTTCCCCTTTTACTGTGCGCATCCATGTATCCAGTCTGCTCAAGGTATTGGGCGTGCCAACACGCTCAGCCGCTGCCGCGCAGTTTTCCAGCCTGGTCATCAAGTAACGCAGGGCTGACTCCACGTCGGCCTCAACGTTTCAGACGACCAGTGCCCCGCCCTGTTTATACATGGGCAACCAACAACATACGGACCGTTCCAGGGAAGACAAAAGAGTCCGGTGTTATAACCGCATTATGTGATCCAGCCTGGCAATCTTTCGGCCAATTCCAGGATAAGGCGCTGCGATGTCAATGATATCGATACTCACCAAATGCAAAGACCTGGAGATGATTCAGGCTCTGTTGCGCATGGCAGTGATTGCCACCTCCTCGTTATACACCCTCATCGCCTATGCAATGGACGATATGACGGCTACGCGGATGTGGGTGATTCTGGCTTATTGCCTGGCCTTCGGTATCGTCAACACGGGGTTGATCATACGCATCGCACAAAAACCTGGCGCTTCAACTCCGCGCAGAATGTTTGCTCTTGTGGTCGACAATATGGCCGGGATTGTCACCATTACCGTCGGGGGCGAAGCGATGCTGCCCGTCTATTCGGTAATGTTGAGCATGACGGTGGGCTACGGCATGCGCTACGGGCGCACGTATCTGTTGCTGGCCACCGGATTTGCCCTCGCCTCCCTGGCGCTGATCATCCAGTTCACACCTTTCCTGCAGCAACACCCTGCCGTTGCGGTGATGATGATCCTGACGATGCTGGTGCTGCCGCTATTCGTTTATTTCCTGCTCTCGCGTCTGCATATCGCGCTTGAGGAAACCCAGGCCGCGAATGAGGCCAAGTCACGGTTCCTGGCACAAGCCAGTCATGACCTGCGTCAACCGATTCACTCCATCAGTTTGTTCACCGCCTGCCTGCGCGACGGGCAACTGGGCAATGATGAGCGGCGGCTGGTCGACAACATCGACCGGGCCTTGAGCGCCGTTGAGCAACTTTTCCGATCGTTGCTGGATATCTACACCCTCAATCAGGGCGATATGAAGCCGCATCTGGAAACCATCGATGTCGACGCTTTACTGAGCAATCTGGTCAGTCAGAATAGCGAAGCGGCCAACTGGGCAGGCGTTGAAGTCCGACTGCGACCGTGCCGCCAGCATGTTCGCTGTGACGCCGCGTTATTACGCACGCTGGTGCAGAATCTACTCTCAAACGCGTTCAAATATGCGCCAGACAAACCGGTACTGATTGGCTGCCGACAGCATAAAGGCAAGTTGAGCATTGGCGTTTACGATCTTGGCCGCGGAATATCGGCTGAACATTTGCCGCACTTGTGCAATGAGTTTTATCGGGTTCGTGAGAAGCGAGATCAAGACATTGAGGGCGTCGGCCTGGGGCTGAGTATTGTCAGCCGTATTGCCCGATTGTTGAAACTGCAACTCAGCATCAAGTCATGGCCTGAGCGCGGCACATCCGTGATCATTGACGGCTTGCCGATCGTACCCGCCAACGTGGTGGTTCCAGCGCCTGATATCGACTGGAACAAACGCCTGCTCGGTGGCTTGCGTGTGTTGCTGATTGAAGATAACCACAACGTTCTGCAAGCGACCGCAATGTTGCTGCGAAAATGGGGCTGCGATGTGCAGACCGCATCAGCGATCCCCCAGACCCGCGTGGATTGCGACCTTGTTGTCACCGACTTCGACCTTGACCGGACCGCGACCGGTGCTGACAGCATTGCCTATCTGCGCGAAATGCATGGCCGACGGATACCCGCTATCGTGATTACCGGTCATGAATTACAGCATGTACAGCAATCGCTCAACGATCCGGATATCCCGATACTGTCCAAGCCCGTACGACCTGCTGAACTTCGCTCATTACTGCTGAGTTTCAAAATGAACCAGATGCAGGACGTGGGTTACGCGACGCCTGCATTGACCTGATATATCGCTTTGGCATGCGGCAATTATTTGCTGCATGGCTTATTAGCGGCTGCGACTCATTGAGCCCACGGGTAAATCCGCTTGGCTTCGTCGTACTGCACCAGCCGTGTGTCGAGCACTTTATCGCTGCGTTTGCTGACTACTTCCAGAGGGTACATACCTGCCACCACCCCGCCGTCACTTTTGATCTTAAGTTCGTGGGTTTCATCCGGCGAGTTTTCACTGATCTGTGGAATCGCCGAAACATCACGAATCTCATCACCAACAGGAACCTCAAGTGAATAACGAGTCACTTGCACGCCCTGCCAGATACCACCCGTGGTAGACAGCCAGCCATATCGGTCAGGCCCGACCTGAATGACTTTGGCATCAAGGCAACCGCAATCGCCTGCCTGCCCTTTGTCGATTGCCGGCCTGGAGGCCAGTAGCTTCACATTCTGGTTAGCGTCCAGCCCGGCCAGAAAAAGCCCTTCCAGTCCGGGATCAACCTGGGAATATATTTCAGCTTCAGGATCACTGTGGGCTTGCACGTAAACAGTGCTGCCGGTTTCGGCACTGACGACTCTGGAAACAGTACCCAGCATGCAGTAATCCAAAGAGTCCTGACCTGCCTGAAAAGAGTGCTTCCAGCACTGTCGCGAGGCGTCGTAATTATCAGCGCCATACGCCGAATTCATCACGCCTTTCAATAGGGCCTCAAGTTCGGCGGCACTCGGTTGAGCAGAATTATTGCCTGCGGCCAAACCGGGCAGTGTCATACACGCTGTGGAGGCGAGCAAACCAACTGCCGCCGAGACTCTCATTACGCCGTTCAACAATGAACAACTCCCTTCAGTAGTTTTGCCGTGCACTTCACACCTGTTGTAAACCAAGATTCTTAATACCGTGCAAACTTGTAACGGGCGATACCACCGATTGATGGGTTGAACCTAACACTTCCTGGGAAAGGCAAACATAGTACAGGTGTACTATTTCAAATATTGGCCGTTGATTTACTTTATGCACTCATAAGACTTCCAGGCGAAGGATGCACTGCCCAGCATCCTAACTTCGTGGTAGCGCAGAGCCGTGATTCCCATAAGCACGGTTTGCACGGGCCTGGCTCGAGCAGACTTCCGTATTCACAAGACATGGACATCCAATGCTTATTAATACAACCCTCGGCGAACGTGCGCCTGCCGTGACAGATACGGCCACTGGAGCGGTTTTACCGTCAAAGCCGTCGCGCCCGCACAGCATCTTCCGGTCCATAAACGAGGTGTATGCCACTGGCAATCCGCAACCTGATCGCGCCGAGGAGTACGCAGCATGATTCGCTTGTTGAGCCTTCGCCTGCTGCATGCATTCATGGTTGCAGTGCTGGTTGGGACACTGACGTTCATATCCATAATCCTTCAGCTTCGTACGCCGTTGAGCCCTGATCAGTCGGTGTCGTGGCTTTTTCTGGGCTGGCTGGGTGACGTCCTGACTTTTGATCTCGGCAGTTCCATAGCCTCGGGGGAGCCCGTACTGGACAGGGTTGTTCAAAGTCTGGGTAGTTCAATCCCCCTGGCCGTCGGTGCGTTGATACTTTCCCTATTGATCGGGCTACCGCTTGGGATCATTGCAGGCTTGCACAGGGGTGGATGGACGGATCGCGCGCTTTTGCTCTTGAGCACAGCAATACGCGCAATTCCGCAATTTGTGCTTGCGATTATTTTTGTATTGATCTTCGCTGTGGCCATGGGTTTGCTGCCGACTCAAGGGCACGCCACATTCGCTCACTCAATCCTTCCAACTGTAACCCTCGCTTTGGGTTTGGCAGCAGTGTCTTCGCTTGCCGCGCGAGACGCCACATTAGCAGTCACTTCAGCGCCCCATTACACCTCCGGACGACTTGAAGGACTCAGCGCATTCACAGTATTCAGGCAGCACGGCTTACGCGATATAAGGGGCCCGATAGTCACCGCTCTCGGCGCTCAACTCGTGTATTTGATGGAAGGCATCATCGTCGTTGAGACAGTTTTTGCCTGGCCTGGAATTGGCATGGAACTGGTGCGCGCTATCGCCGAACGCGACTCACGAATGATGCAGGGTAGCGCTTTGGCTATCGGGCTGATGTTCGTGCTCCTCAAAACCATTGTTGACCTGGTAAACCACTCCATCGATTCTCGTCGGAGGAACTCATGAGCCACGAAGCCGCTATCCAGAGCAACTCTCCAAGGACGCATGCCCTGCCTCGCATCATTGGATTCTCCATTCTCGCAACGCTGATACTGTTTGCCGTGTTGGTGCCCTTGATGTGGGGGGTAAGCAGTCTGGAAATGGATCGCACAGCGCTGCTGTCAGGTCCCGTGCAGGGGCATCCCCTGGGCACAGACGAACTGGGCCGTGACATGCTAGCGCGGCTAGCCGCCGCTGTAGGCTTATCGCTAGGGTTCGCTGTGTTTAGTGTCATCACAGCCGCAGTACCCGGAATACTGCTTGGCATCCTTGCCGGCTGGACAGGCGGTGTCATAGATAAATGTCTCAGCCTGCTGGCCGAAGTGTTTCTGGTCCTGCCCCGATTACTGATGGTGCTACTGATCGTCGTGATATTTCCGGGAAATCTTCTGGCGGTATATGGCGCTATCGCACTGGTGCTATGGACTGAATGCTTCCGTATGACACGCGCACTTTCGCGCACGGTGCTGGCTTCGCCGGACGTGGCAGACAGCCGCCAGCAGGGGCACGGTACACTCTACGTAATACGCCGACATGTATGGCCTGAGTTGTCATCAAGACTCATGACCTTCTCCGCATCTGGTGCTGCCTCAGCCATTCTGGCTTTAGCAACACTGTCCTATTTAGGCGCCGGGGTCAGTCCTCCAACCGCTGAGCCTGGACTCATGATTACGCAGCTTATGGCTTATTCCGAGGCTGCACCTTTCAGCTTCGCATTACCAATTCTCGTAATCTTCCTGACTGTGCTTTCACTCTTGATGATTGGCAGCGGACGCAGGCCATGAACCTTCTTTTGAAAAAACAGGCTGTTGAAACCAGTAGCCGCTCTCAGGCCAAGGACATCCAATGTTCATCAAAACCATTCCACTGATTCTCGCTCTGGCAGCACTGGCGGCAGGGCCGGCATTGGCACATGACGACGGCGCCGCACCCGCGGCGCCTGCGCCAATCGCGAGGGATCCTGCCACAGGAGCGGCTCTACAGTTAAAACCACCGCGCCCCGACAGCATCATGTATTACATCAGCAGGGTGGATGGGAACGGTGACTTGTCCTACCCGACGGTCAACGGCAGTTGGATCAATTACTGGTACGGTTTTCAGTTCGAACTGAACGGAACGCTCTATTACACAGGGTTTGTCTGGGAGACACCGGACAAATACGGTGCCGAACTCGAGAATGACTTTCCTGCGCCGGATACCAAAGTAACCATGGCGCATGCCACGTTTGTCACCAGCCAACCCGGCAGCAAGTCGCCGTGGTTGCTAAAAGGCGTAGAACCGTACATCGGCGAATTTGGCGGCAGCGAGCGAGGCAACGTAGTCGACACGACGCGTGAACCGCAGACGTGGAATACCCCATCAGGCGACATGCTGCTGGCGCTGCCGACATGGTATCTGGTGTCCGGGGAGCGGATGCGAACGATCGAGATACTGCTGTTCCATCCTCAAGAACTGTCGAATACCGACGACAAATGGTGGACTTACCTGGCAACCCTCGAAGCCGGTTTCAATAACGAAGCCAATTGCGGGCCCGACTCGGCCGGAGCCATTCCTTGTGGCGACACGACCGGTAAGCTCGAGTTCATTGCGCAGAAAGGCAGCGACCTCCCGTTGCTGCGAGTGACGGTGCCTGCCGCCGGTAATCAGCCCGAAATAGTGACTGATTACAGGTACGAGGCTACGCGCAAGGTGTATGAACCGATCAAATGACCCTGACACCATGCTTTCCTGCAGCAAACAGAGAACCAGTGCAGACAGTGTGAAAACTACTGCGCTCGGCAATACTGCGTTAAAAACAGGCGAAAAATGCTCATTTAGAACACCTAGACTCCGCTTTTTCGCCTGTTTTTGCCTTGTCTTGCCGTCGCTCGCTACGTTTTCACACAGTCTGAGTGGGACCGGATTCATCCGGGAGACGGTATTCCTGACGACGATGATGTGGCGGATGTACCGACCTCTTCCCGAATAAATTCGGTCCCACAGGTTTCTGCGAATTCAGATAGTGACGGGTTTTTTGATCAGAACCGCCCCGGTGTCCTGCAGCAAACAGAGAACCAGTGGGACCGGATTCATCCGGGAAGGCGGCATTCCCGACGACGATAATGTGGCGGATGTACCGACCTCTTCCCGAATAAATTCGGTCCCACAGGTTTCTGCGTAAATTTAGGTGGTTACGTGTTGTTTCAGTGAGTACGCATTTCAATTCAGTGGCTGCAGGCTGCAGCTTTAACACCGCCCTACGGTTTTCGGCTGGAACTGATAAGGTGCGCTGCCTGTAAAAATAGCTTTGGATGACGCTGCCGGGGTCTCCACGCAATGGCGACCTGCATCCAGCAACGATCACCGTCAAAGGAAACGCGTTTAATGTTCCATGTCATGTTCAGCCTGCCGTGCCTGTATGTCATCGTCCGTTTCATCCTGCCAATGCCCTGGAAATTGCAGGCAAGAATCGCCGTCGCGTTGCTGCTGGTGCTCGCCTCGCAATATCACCTGTACTCCCGGTTTTCCTCAGGCAGCGTGTTCTCCCCGGAATTTCCGCGAACTGTCGTGATGCTGTTCAACTGGGCCTTTGGCTCGATTCTGCTCATCGCGGTGGGACAAATCATTGTTGACCTGATTACGCTGGTAACGATGCTGGTTCGGCGGAAAAAGCTGACTATTCCAGCCAACCTGCGTTATGGATTTGGTATTGCGGCGCTCTTGCTGGCAGCACTCGGTGTGAACCAGGCGATACGGGTTCCGCCCGTCAAGGACATCGAGATAACGATCAACAACCTGCCCCCACAATTTGATGGCTACAAGATTCTGCAACTGACGGACTTGCATATCAGTCGTCTGTTTGATGAGCCGTGGACAAGAGCGGTGGTGAAGGACTCGAACAATCTGGGTGTCGATCTGATCGTCGTCACCGGCGACCTGATTGACGGTTCGATCCGTGACCGGACCCGAGACATTGACGCCTTGCGCGATCTTCACGCTCCCGACGGTGTGTACGTCATTCCCGGCAACCATGAGTACTTCTTTGACAATGCAGCCTGGATGCAGCATTTCGTTTCGTTGGGGATGATCCCTCTGGCGAACAGCCACACGCTGATCAAGCGTAACGGCGCACAGATTGTATTGGCGGGCGTCACGGATGTAACAGCACCCAAAACCGGCTTCCCCGCGCCTGACCTGAAGCAAGCGCTGCAAGGCGCGCCAAAAGACACACCCATCATCCTGCTCGACCATCAACCCAGAAACGCAGAATTCTCCGCAAGCCAGGGCGTGGCTGTTCAGTTGTCCGGTCATACCCACGGCGGCATGATTCTGGGGCTTGAGCGAGTGATCGCCTTGGCGAATGAGGGCTTTGTTTCCGGTTTTTATGACGTCGACGGGATGCAGCTTTATGTCAACAACGGCACCGCCCTGTGGCCCGGATTTGCCCTGCGATTGGGCATACCGTCAGAGCTGACCCGCATCACGCTTCGAACAGCGAAGCAGCAGGCTCAATGAGTATGCAAGCGAGCACCCCTGCCCCGTTCCTGAATCCAGACGACACGGTGGTGCTGTTCGACGGGACCTGCAAACTGTGCAACGGTTGGGCACGATTCGTTATCCGTCATGATCAGGCTCGTCGAATTCAACTGGCCACGGTGCAATCACCGGAAGGCCAGGCATTGCTGGGGTGGGCCGGGCTGCCTCAGGACAAATTCAATACCATTGTGCTCATCTCGAACAACAAGGTGTCCATACGCTCCGAGGCGATGTTCGAGATCCTCAAGCGCTTGAATGCCCCTTGGCGCTGGCTGACCGTTGCACGCGTTATCCCGCAAATCCTACGGGACTGGATGTACGACAAAATCGCCCTGAATCGCTATCGATTGTTCGGCAGATACGACTCCAGCCGCGCCCCAACCGCAGACCATGACCGCCGTTTTTTGAAAGGGGATCAGTAAGTCCGGTCTGCGGACAGGCGGCAAAGTCAGCGCAGAACTTCCTTTCAAGCGCCTTCAGGCAACCTGGCAATCACCTTGATCTCAAACTGAAAACCCGATAACCAGGTAACGCCCACCGCAGTAGCCGTCGGATACGGCGCTTCCCCCCAGTATTCCGCCACCACCGCCCAGGCACGTTCGAAATGGGTTTGCGGATCGACCATGAACACCGTCACATCGATCACGTCATTGAAGCTACAGCCCGCCGCAGCAAGAATCGCGTTGAGGTTCTGAAATGCCAGGCGCACTTGAGCATCCAGTTCTGGCTCAGGAGAGCCATCGGCCCTGCTGCCGACCTGGCCGGATACGAACAGCAGGCCGTTGCTGCGGATCGCCGGAGAATAGCGATGCAGTTCGTAAAGTGCATGGCGATCAGGCGGGGTTACTACGTCACGGACAGTCATTAGGTCATTCCTTCAGTTGGCTTTGCAGGTGGCAACTGTAGGTTTGCGCGGGTGGCGGATAAACGGGCAGTTCGCTAAATGACTGTTTGGCTTGGCCAAACAATCCAATGCCTGCAATATCACGAAGAAACGCTAAGCGTCTCGATCACCCTCTGTTCTGTAGATGCGGGCCTGGCGTGCTCGCTTTCAGCGCTTTCGGCACTGATTCGCCTGGCCAGTTCTCGCCGAAACTTTACCGGGCCTGCATCACTGGGCAGATTGATTGGCGCAACGCGGGGATTAATCATGCCTTTGTGCACCGCTTCCAGCACAACGCGATCCTCGGCGAAAGCGTGTTGAACATCCTCATCGAAGCGACGGGATACCCCCTCATCGCCTGGCTCGAAGTTACGCATCTGGAACCAGTAATAACGGGTGCAATGCTCGTCTACAGGCGTCATGAAGTTGTAAGAGTTCATCAGAAAAACATCGGCATGCAGCGGACCTTCATCCCGCCCGGTACCTGCTGGCGTAAACAATGCTTTGATGATTGCCTGGCAAGGGTACTGGACTTCGTAATGCTGCAGACGATCGCATGGGCTGTCAAAGGTCACGAACTGTGCATAGAACGGTGCCACCTCAACGTTGCGCATCCATCGCGAGACAATAACGCCGTTGGCCGTTTCAGTTGCAGTTACAGGCTCCGAAGCGCAGGCAGCGTTGCCGAAAGAAGACTGATGCACCCATGCCACATGAGAGGGATCAAGCAAGTTATCGGTCATGTACAGGTAATTGCACTGCACCGTCATGCTCGCACCCCGGCTGAGTCCCCACTGCGGATCGCCCCACTCCGGCACCTCGCACACGCTTGAGACGTCTGCCAGGGAAGGTTCACCCATCCATAACCAGACCAGCCCGTAACGCACGTGAACGGGATAGCTATGCACTCGCGCCCGGGACGGAATTCTCCCGCTGGTAGGCGCCCGTGTGCAGGTCCCCTGGCCGTCGAAGGTGAGTCCGTGGTATCCGCACTCGATCTGGTTACCGTCCAGACGGCCCATGGACAGCGGGAGCTTGCGATGAGGACAAGCGTCTTCGAGTGCAACGAGGTCGCCATCTGTTTTACGAAACAGCACCACCGGCTCACCCAGTAAAGTTGTGGGGTACAGGCTATGGCCAATGTCGCTGTCGCTGGCAGCCACGTACCAGGCATTGCGTAAGTACATATGCGTTACTCCTCTTGGGCTTCGCGCTGTTGTTTAGGAGCCAGCGTGTTGCTGACACCACGCTTTTCGAGGGAAACAGAGAACTGGCAGGACCGGATTTATTCGAGAAGAGGCCGGTACATTTACAACATTTTGATCGTCGGAAATGCAGCCAATGCTCGCTCCCAGATCTGTCGGGTTCGCAGCCACACGAGCTCGCGCCAATCGCAATCGGCAGGATAAAACTGCTCCAGTAATGCCCGCTTGATGGTCTCGCCGGTTGCGTCGCAAGGGTCGCCGTGTAGATGAAGCCAGTGATCGGCACGCAGGCTGTCGTGAACATCAGGACCGGGCCAGGTGCCGCACTCGATGACAAAGGGCATCAGGTGCACGTCAGGCAGCGCATCCAGCATCGCTTGGGATGTATAGCCGGTGGAAGTCGCTGCGACTCCGGTGTCGCTCAGGGTATTGGCGCCGGTAATCAGCGTATAAAGCCACGGGCCAAACAGTGCCTGCGCGTCGGGGAGCGCCGGGTATTGAGATTGGGCAATGGTCATGAGCATAGGGTGACCGTAGTCTCCGGCGCCCGTGTGCAGGTCAAATGCCATCGCAACTTCTGCGCTACCCAGATGATTAGCAAGGATATGGCGAAGCGTATTGTTCGACCAACTCGGGCCGTGACCGCCGAAGAACAAGCCGTCGGGAAACTGATATTGCCCGGCGCCGACGATGCCCATGAGCCCGGGCCAGCTGTGCTCATCAATGAGCGAGTTGAATCGCATATCGGCCTTTGCGCGCTCTGGTCCGTCGAGGTCAGTGCAGGTGTATACATCGTGTATCGCTGCGTACGCCGCGTTGCCAGGCAGTGACTGTGTGAAATCGACGTAATTACGGTTGATGTCGATATTGTCTTCGTTGACCCGGCGCATCCACGCAGTGCCCCAGGGGTTGATCAGGTGAATCATCAGGATGGCGGTGTCGGCTGGCAGTTGCTGGGTGGCAAGCATATCCAGCCAGCGGCGTTGGCAATCCGAGCCGTAGTAACCCTCGATACCGTGAGTACCGCTGATGATAACCATCACGCGCTTGGCATTCGGCTGCCCGAGCAATGCAACGTCTGTGCTCAGCGGCTCCCCGAAAGGCCCGGGCAGCGGGTGGTCGTAGCGGGACAGGATCGCCCCGGCTTGTTTGGCGGACTGCACAAAACGCTCGCGCAGGCCTCGATAGCTTGGATGAGTCGGAAATAGATTAGGCATGAGGATGGCTCGCAGACCGGCTGTCAGCCGTTATAAATATCGAAGCTGAAGTACTTCTTCTGAATAGCGTCGTAAGTGCCATTTTCGTGAATGGCGCGCAATGCAGAGTTGATCGCGTCGATCATCTGTTTATTGGATTTGTTAATGCCGATACCCACGCCCTCGACCAACAGCACTTTGTCCCTGATCGGGCCGCCAGCGAATGAGTAGCCCTTGCCTCGCGGGGTCTGCAGGAAACCGGAATCACCGACCACGGCGTCAGTCAGGGTCGCGTCGATACGGCCGTTGATCAACTCGGGGTAGATCAAATCCTGATTCGTATAGCTCACCACGTTCACGCCATTGGGTGCCCATTTGGCTTTTGCATAGGCTTCCTGGGTGGAGCCTTGTGCGACGCCGACAGTTTTGCCGGTCAACGACTCAGCAGTTGGCAGCAACGCACTTCCGGCTTTGGCAATCAACCGGGTTGGAGAGTTGTACAGCTTGTCGCTGAAAGTCACCTGCTTGGCTCGGGTTTCATTGATGCTCATGGCCGAGAGGATCGCATCAAACTTACCCGCCTTGAGTGCGGGGATGATGCTGTCGAAACTGGTTTCCACCCACACGCATTTTGCTTTGAGCTGCGCACAGATAGCGTTGCCGAGATCAATATCGAAGCCTTCAAGTGTTCCTTGAGGCGATTTTGATTCAAAGGGAGCGAACGTGGGGTCGACGCCAAAACGAATGGTCGTGATGTCTTTACTAAAGGCCGTGGATGACACGGCTGCGAGTAAAACGATGGCGATGAGTTTTTTCATGGAGGCGTTTCCCGGCTGGGCACTCGTGGCACAGGACGACTGTCAGCGGAAAATAGACGCTGCTGAAGTCCTGAGATGATTGGCAGACAATGGAAAAGCGATGGTGCCAGTACTGTTTTTATTTTTTATGTGTAACTCATGGCGTCAACATAACGGATTCTGTGAGCGTAGATAAGGCCAGAAAAACTGGCTCATGGTTTAGAAAAACTAAACCCCGAGGCATTGGTTCAAGTCATGCTGATCTTTGCCACGGGCAACCAGCCACCGATGAAAGTCTCGGCCCCAGGCCTTATCAAAGGCACTGCTGCTCCAGACCAGATAATAGGAAGACAACAGGAACAGCGGGCGTGCCAGCGGCATGAGCAAATACCCGGCCTCAATGTCCGCGCGAACCATGGAGTACTGCGCCAGGACAAAGCCGCGATTTTCGATTGCGGCCTGGATGGCCATGGACGACAGGGAAAACACTCGATGGCCATCCCGTAACTGCGGACAGTCAACCTCCTGCGCAGTGAACCAGTCGTGCCAGGAAGGTGGTGATGCGAAGCTTGGCAGCCAGTCGACTGAAAGCAACGGGTAGTCAAGGATCTGTTCGGCACGGGTGATGGGCTCCCGGCCTTTGAGCAACTCAGGGCTGCACACTGGAACGATGCAATCGCGGAACAACTCGATAGCATTTCCACTGTCCGGAATCCGGTCGCCGTAGGTAATGCGAAAGTCTATGTCGTAGCCGCCAGTAGAAGGCTCGGCATGGCGAGCTTCCAGAAAAAGGTCAATTTCGGGATAGCGGTCTTGCCAGTCAAAAAGCTGCGGTGCGAGCCACTTGGACATCAGTGAAGGAAACGCGCTGACTCGCATGTTGCTGGTGTTTTTTGCCAACTCCACCTCAGCCCTTCCGACCTGCAAACTCTCAAACGCCGCTGCACAGTTACGGTGATAACGTTCACCTACAGTGGTAAGCCGAATGCGCTTGCCGTCTTTGACCGTCAGGGTAATCCCGAGGCTTTCTTCCAGTAACTTCATCTGCTGACTGACGGCACCAGTCGATATACCAAGGCGTCGTGCGGCCTCGGCGATACCGCCGCAGCGACCGACGATGTTAAAAATCTGCAGGGCGCGCAGAGGGGGCAAATTATCCATGGGGTCTCCGCAGACGGGCTAATCCAGATTTTCAGTCGGGTACTACAGGGTGGGGACGAGTTTATACAAGAAGGGGTCGTCAGGTTCGAATCCAGATGCAGGCAGCGAATGCTGCCGCCCAATCCGGGGATTTACGGTAGTTGATTTCACGCAATGGTTTGAGGCTGGCTGACCATGCAGCTCACAACACGACTGTCAGCAGCACATTTCCTTCATCAAAATAGCTCAAACTCAACACGGCTAACCCGCATCAGTGCAGGCATAACAACCAGAAAAAGACGGTAGAAAGAAATGACTATGGAACTGGACAGCAACGAGTACGTGACCACGACAGAGGCGCTGGAAAAGCTGTACGGCCCAATCGCCCGCCCCTCGATGGTCAAAGAGGTGGACCATATTCATCCCGTCTACCGGCCTTTCATCGAGTCAGCAACCTTTGCGATTCTTGCTTCGTCAGGCCCCGATGGACTTGACGCATCGCCACGTGGCGATCAGGCAGGGTTTGTTCATATCGAAGACAGCAAGACGCTTTATCTGCCCGATCGACGTGGTAACAACCGGATCGACACCCTGCGCAATATCGTGACTGATCCCCGGGTGGCACTGCTGTTTCTCATACCAGGGGTCGGGGAAACGTTGCGAGTCAACGGGACAGCACAGATATCAGTGAACCCCGAATTACTGGCGCGTTTCGCCGTGAATGGCCAGCAGCCTAAATCGGTGCTGCGCATCACCGTCACCAGCGTTTATTTCCAGTGCAGCCGGGCGGTCATTAGGGCGGGACTTTGGGATGCAGCGCGTCACGTGGAAAGAAGCACGCTGCCGACTGCCGGGAAAATATTGAAGGAAATCTCGGCCGCCGAAATTGATGGCGATGCGTATGACAAGGCATTGCCGGGGCGTATTGCTGATACGTTGTATTGATGGGACTCAAAGGTTTGGAGAGAACTTGATGGTCGCAGCCGGCTCACTCTCCCATCGATATCCGGGTGCTGAGCCATGAAAGAATAGCTATCTTTTGAAAATAGCCGGAAGCCGCCCCAGCCAAAAGTAAGTTAAAAAGCTCTTGCCCGATCGCAGAGTGCCTGAACGCCGCCTCGCAGCCTACGGCAGCTCCTACAGAAGACAGGCAAGCTCACACAATCAGGTCGGCTTTCAGGCCGCCAAGCTTTTGATTTTGATCTGAGGCGCCCCGTTAAATCACGCTGGCCGAACGCAGATTCTGAAGCGTGGGACGCCCTTGAGTTGAAGAGGGGCAGGACGCCGAGTTAGCCGCATTGGGCCATGGATGGCCCGTTGCGGCGGCCCACGGTTCAGGATCTGCGGGCGGGTACACATAGCGACAGCGAGGTGCCGAGTGGTGGGGCAAGAGCGTTTTGGTTACTTTTGCGCTCTATCAAAAGTGACGCGCCGTAAGGGCGCAACCAATATCAGCCCTGACCGCGATAACGGATATGTACACTAGAATCCCTGCATGGAAAAGATGTGTAGATATCAATACCCCTCAAAGCTTGAACTTGCCCACCAACGTATTGAACGAAATCGCCAGACGCGACAATTCCTGACTCGAAGCGTTGGTCTGGTTCGCACCGGCGGATGTCTGGGTCGACAGGTCCTGGATATTCACCAGGTTGCGGTCGACTTCACGTGCTACCTGAGCCTGCTCTTCTGCTGCGCTGGCGATCACCAGGTTACGTTCATTGATCTCGCTGACTCCGGCGCTGATTCGCTCCAGTGCCAGGCCAGCTTCAGTTGCCAGCGACTGCGTGCTTTGAGCCATCGACTGGCTTTTGCTCATCGACTGTACGGCCTCGTCAGCGCCTGCGCGTACGACCTTGATCATCGCTTCGATTTCGCCAGTAGAGGCTTGCGTGCGATGGGCCAAGGCCCGGACTTCGTCGGCGACAACGGCGAAGCCTCGACCCTGTTCACCGGCACGAGCGGCTTCGATGGCAGCGTTGAGGGCCAATAGATTGGTCTGCTCAGCGATACCACGAATCACGTCCAGCACCTTGGTGATGTCACGAATCTGGCCGGCCAGGGTTTCCACACGCTGCGTGGAGTCGTTAATATCCACGGCCATGGTGTTCATCGCTGTCACTGCCTGCTGGACTTGATGCTGGCCTTTTATCGCATCTTCTGCGGTCTGGCTCGACACCTGGGAAGTGCTGACGGCATTACGGGCAACCTCTTCCACTGCGGCGGTCATCTCGTTTACCGCAGTCGCGGCTTGCTGAATCTCGTCATTCTGACGAACCAGGCCACGTGTGCTGTCTTCAGTAACGGCGGTCAGCTCTTCGGCAGCTGAAGCCAACTGATCGGATGCATCGGCAATCTGCTGCACCGTGCCTTTAAGATCTTTCTGCATGTTGGACAGTGCCTTAAGCAGCTGTCCGGTTTCATCCTCGCTGTTCGAGGTGATCTCTTTGGTCAGGTCGCCCTGAGCGATGCGAGTAGCACTTTCCACGGACTGATAGAGCGGTCGGGTAATCATGCGGGTGACCACCAGGCCCAGGGTGATGGCGGCAACGGCTGCAACAAGTCCGCCGATAATCAGCGCCCAGGTCACTTGTTGGTTGGTATCCTCCCCCGAGGTGGCAACGCCAATCGCTTGCCGGGCATTGGACTCGATCATGATTTTGACTTCGCCAATGGTCTTGCGATACGCGGGGGTTGCGACGGTATCAGCAAGCTTGGCGGCCTGATCAACATCGCCACTTTTCAACAGTGCGAAAACGTTTTCTGCGGCAGCGACATACGCGGGCCAGTCCCGCTCGAAGTCATTACCTGCAGCGCGCTCGTCAGCTTCCAGAGGAGTGGCGCGATAGACTTTGAATTGTTGTTCCGCCTCGCCCTGGTTGTCCCTGAAAGACAAAACGACAGCGTTAATGTCTTCTGGCGTGGCTTTGCGTAACCCAAGGTTGATAGCTCTGAACATGTCCCGGTGGGTGGCAATAACGTTGGCTTTAACCGAATCGGTTTTCTGGATCGATACCAGGTTATTGCTGACCGTGCTCTGCAGTTGGCCGTAGATAGTTGAGATCCCGCTGTACCCCAGCGCCGCAACACCGACAGTGATGACCGCACATAGACCAAAAGCAAACAGCAGCTTTGATTTGAGCTTCAGATTGAGGAACTGGGACATGGGGAGTACTCAGGCTTGTCGTTGTTAGAGTCGAGGGTTTAACGCGTTCGCACCCTCTCTAGCAGCGTTATCGACTGGGAGTGGGCAAACTTTATCGCCCTGCCACACACCCGCGAACCTGGCCTGTAGCCGGGCATACCTGGAACTCCCCCACAAGCCTTATAAACACCCGTTCCAGCTTCAGTTAATCGTCAAATTGCGCTGAGTGCCCTCTTCCGCATTGATATGACTCAACCGCCCTTGATCGTCAAACATGAGCCAGTCGGCTCCTGACAGGCGTGTCCTCACTTCGGGTCGAGGCCATTGCAGCGTCGCGCAAAGGCGGTCGCTATTGCGGTGGATGAATTGCCAGCGGGTTTCATCGTCAGAAACGAGATAACCAGTGAGCAGCCAGTGCTCAAGCAGGAGCACTTCAACAGGGTCGTCTTCAGGCCCTTCAATACACCCAGGCAAGCGATAGCCCTTGCGGCTGCCACGTTGCTCGATCACAAGGACGGGATCATCTTCTCTTTCACGCTTGATGCGGATTTCGACGACGTCACTGGATGCACTGAACAACTGACGGCCGTCATCAAAGACGGTCTTCGAGGCAGGTTCGCGGCTCATCAGGCGACGATCCGGCAGGCGGTAATGCCACAGCTCACTGCCCGACTCAGGGTCGTAAAGCCAGAGGTATTCGCCATGAGCATCATCCTTCAGCCCCAGAAGACGGCCTGGCAGATCACTGACATGCCACAGCGTTTCAAACCCTCGATCCACGTCGACCACCCGCAGTTGCCGGTTTTGCCCAATGGTCCAGGACGAACCGTTGAAGATCCTGGCGAATACGTCGAACTTATGTACGCCCAGATCCGTTGCGGTACGGTTAACCAGGTCCAGCTTGCTGATCCGCCAGGCTTCGCTTCGGCGAACCAGCACCAGCGCCACTTGTCGGCTGTGGGCCATCACGATGGCTTGCGCCGGTACTGAAAAGTGAAAAAGACGCTTGCCGGATGCGTCGACGACCACTGCACCCGCCTCGCCCAATGCCAGCAAGTAACGCGAGTCTTCCAGTGCCACGGCATCCAGTATGGCCCTGCTCCCCATTGCGGGTGCCGACCATTCAAGCGTCGCCTCAACGCTATCCAGAGGCTGTTTACCCCGGCGAGGCAACGCTTTGCCAGGAAGGTCAGCCTGGAGCAGTTTGTCCTTGCTCATTATGACCAGCGCTTGCAACTGATTATGGGTCAGCCGCCCTTGCCCATTTGCTTCATCGGCAATGATCGCGTGTATCGTTGCGCCGGTCAGCCAGGCCAGCGCTTTTGCGTGACTCTGGTGCTGCAACAATGCCTCCGCCAGGGCAGCGCGCTCGGCGAAGCGCTGAGGATCATCGCGAAGCTGCTCCACCCATTCCCCATAGGCGGCCAGCGTGTCAGGTAACAGGATCGCTCGTTTGACCAGTGTCCTTATGGCAAGACGTCCACCAGCGGCCTCCGCGTCAAGTAACCATTGAGCCGCCCGGGCGCGCTCGCCGGGCAAACTCCAGATGGCGTCGACGGCTTGCAACCACAGCCCTTTGCCGATGAGCGACTCGGCCCACTCAAGCCTCAACCGCCCGGCACTTTCAGGCTGTTTTTGCTCAAGCATCATCACCGCATCAGCAAACGCGTCGTCACGACGAGCCACCTGCACCGCTCGCTGCCAGTTACCGGCCAGGCACAGCAAGCGGACGATCACCGCTGGGGGCATATCCCACGTCAGGGCCAGATCGGCGGCTTGTTGGTACCGCTCGTGCTTTTCCAGATAGTCGAGCGCTTCCTGGCGCTCTTTCAGCAGTTCGGCCAGAACGAACACTGCTTCTTCAACACGGCCTTCCCGGTCGAGCCTTTCAAACGACTTCCGGTATAAGTGCTTGAGGCGGTCTTTAAGGTCATCTTCAAAAAGCATCGCGTTAGCAGGTCCGGAACGCTCACCTACAACAAGCTCCTGGCGCCGTTGGGGAGTCCCAAATGCCTGCTCCCCCGTGCTCTGGCCACCTTCCAGTGGAATGGCGTGGCGCAGGGCTTCTTCCAGATCGCCGTCTTCGAACATTTCCATCATGCGCCGCATGTACTCTGCCTGGCGTTTGCCATAGAGCGCGGAAAGCGGTGAGCGAAGTGTCAGGCGTGTAAGCCAGCGACGCCATCGATTGACCCTGGGCTTCGTGGGCGTGGCGCGCGGTGCAATCCCCGGCTGGCTCTGGGATTGAGGCACCCCATACCCCCCGGAGGGCTGGCCAACAAAAAAACGGCGAATCCACAGCAGCAACAGAGTAAACAACGTTGCGCTGATCAGGATTCCCAGAATCACTGCGCCGACATCCGGGGAATCTGCCGCCGACGGCGAAATGGTTTGATCCTTCTTATCGTTGACGGCCATCCAGATAAAAGCGGCAACCAATATCCCGCTGATGCCGAGTTTCAGCCAGGGCAGCGATGCCACCTCGGGGCTCTTCCACGGGTTATCCGCTGGTCTACCGGCAGCCTGATCAGGGATTTTTTCAGGCGCGCTGACTTTGCGTTCCAGCAGCGCCTTCATCACCTCTTCCCGCTCAGGGCTGACAGGCCGCAGAGCACCGCCGAGGATCTCCCGCACGCCGGACGCAACAGCAGGCGGTTCAACAATCGGTTCCGGCAACGCCCGCCGACAGTCATAGGTCTCCAGCAAGGTGTAGCCACCCAAATCGAGCCATTGCGCTGGATTAATGAGCGTCGCATCGCGCAATTGCAAAGCGCTGACGTGGCTGGCACGCACCAGCCAGACATCGGCTGCGGGCAGGCTGCGCGCTTCCTGCGGGGTCAGAAGAGCCGAGCACAGTGCGTCGCCCTGACGTATCAGCGGCCAGCCCACCTGGGTTTCACACATCACAGACAGGGGTTGGCGAAAGCGCAGCAAGTCGCCGTCGGCAAAACGATAGGCGCTTGAACCCGTTTGCCATTGATCGAGGATCAGTCTTGCCCGTTCCTGCTCGTCAAACCTTTCGTGGGAGAACCATACCCCTTCAATGTGCTGATGACCGACCAGCACCGGACGGCGAATCAGTGTCGAGTCATGCTCAAGCATCCGTGCCTTCCCCGTGTTCGTCCGATGTTTCGTTGCAGAATATCTGCAGGCGCAGAGCATTGAGTGGCAACGAATAAACCAGTAATTCCCGGGTGGCACTGGTCAAGGCGGCGATAAGGCCGCTTACAGGGCAAAAGCTGATTTTGGCGATGGGGTTAGAGGTCGTGAACAACACACGCGATTGCCCATCACCACTTCGCAGCGTGACGGATTGCTGCCTGGAACTGTACACAACCATCGAGCAGTAATCATCGCCCTCTTGCTGCCATACACCGACAGCTTTCCAGCCACCGGACAGACAAAGGGTCTGCGTCGGCATCGAAGCATTCGGCGCAGCGACCAGTTGCCAGCGCTCGCCCTCAAGCGTAACGGTAAGCAGCGCACAGCCGCCGAAACCGCTCTTCCATTGCTTGCCACCGGCAAACAGCACCTGAGTGACGCCGTTAGCGTCGCCCACCACGTAAGCCGGCGAAACCTCGCCCTCAGCATTGATCGAGTGAGCGTATAAACGCCCGGCGTCACTGCGCACATAGGCTGCCCGATCCTTGTCGACTTTGGCCAGGCCCAGCACCTTGTCCGCAAGATAGTGAGTGGTACCTGACCTGGGTTTGGCGGGTGAGCGCGACGTTGCTATCGCCCAGAAAGCCAGATGCCCGTGGTTATCCAGTAAAAACAGACGGCCTGTAGTGCTGTTCCGCAACCAGACGGCGGGTAGAAAACTGGCCGTGCCAAGCGGTAATTTCAGCTCATCGGGCTCGGGTTTAAGGACAGAAACCAGTCCTGACATGTTCCAGAATGAAAGTTGCTGATGGTTACTCAGCACGCCGCCGAGTTTGTTGTGCATGAATGTGAGGCTGAGAGGCGTCCATTCCGGGTTCCATAGCTGACGGCGAATTTCGAGCGGTTTTTTTTGCCCGGCTGCTGGCAGCTTGATCAACACCACACCCGGCGCATCGAGCATTTTCATCGCGATGTGAGTGCCCGCGCTTGCAATGACCGGCAGCAAGGTCAGTGATACCCGCGGCACGCTGCCTTTGAGTACGGGAGCCTCAATGGTTTCCCCGGCAAATTGACCTTTCAGTAGCTGCAGTGCCAGTTGTTCGTCCGGGATGGGCAGCGACACGCGACGGGTGCTGGAACTTTGCAGCTCGAAGAACAGATTCTCCCCGCCCAGACTGCGGTGAACCTGAGCTCTGTGGGTACAGAGCTTACCGTCGGTTCTGGGCAAACGCTGCCCGACGACCCAGCACTCCCCGGCGTCATGTTGCTGTTCGGTAAGCCAGTCACCCCATGTCTGCCAATGCTCGTCAGTCGCCACCTCATAAGTACGGGCGTTGAGCAGCCGTCTGAGCTGTGCAGGCGAATCGAGTTCATGGAGTTCGGGCGCTTGCTGCAGAATGCCCCAGCGCAATTGGGCGCCCGCTTCCTGGGCGCGTCGTCCAAGCAATATCAGTAGCGCAAGGTGAACCAGTCTCGCTGCGCCTAACTGCAAGGGACCGGCATCAAACAAAACCACGATCAGCCGGTTTGCTTGCCTCGCATGGTATTGCGGTGCGACAAAAAGGTGTTCGCCAGCTGCGGCTCGCCGCAAAAACTCATCGGGCACCTCATCGGCCAGTAACCATTCGCTGGACAGTAAACGCTCATAAGGTCCGCGACGCTGCAGATCACCCAGGCCGTCGGGCTCGGGCACCCCGCCTTGCTGTCGCCCGCGAAACGGGCCGAGCAGTGGATTCAGACGCCCCAGCAGGTCGGCGAACATGGGTAAATGCTCGGGGGCAAACCATTCGAGCCACTGGCGCCAGGGTTGAAGGCCATCAGGTAATTGCATCAGCGTTGCGCCCAATAATCCTGGATGATCAGCAAGTGCTCCGACGTGACCGGAAGTTGACGATTGAGGGGCACCACGGCAGGCGGCTCACGCCACAGCAGCAGGGGTGAGCGCGAAAAACTGGACGACAAGGCCTGCCCCAGTAGATCGATTGGCACATCGGGCTCCCAACTGGTGGGTAACCATAGGCCGGGCGCACGCTCATCCATTGCCGCGTATTCCACTCCATCGACCCACGGCAATTCGCCAACAGCACCGGACACTACCATCACATCGCGATTGGCGGTGACTTGCAGACGTACAGCCTGCTCAGCCGGAACCAATGATAACCGTGCGTGCAGGCGCCGGGCTGCCTCGCCCCATGCTACGGCAGCCCGCGGCTCGGCCGGAGTCAGGCGAGGCCGCCAACTCCAGGTCTTTGCGTAAGCACTCATGCCGATGTCGACAGCATCTGGGCTAATTGCCCACGTACTTCCTGCAAGCGTGCCGGTATGGTCTGCGTATTGAAGTTGGCATCTATCTCGCGAAGCAAGCCTTCAAGCAAAGCACTAGCCGGTGGTTCGCTACGGGCCAGGTAGTCCTCCGCCGTTTCCAGCAGACGGCTGAGCCGTGACATCGGCTGCAGGGTTGCCTCCTCCACTGCACTGAACAAGTGACTGTTGCTGGACTGCGCAAAGATGTCCCGCAGGACTTCGCGACCATGCTGCTGGGTTTCCTTGGTAGGCAACACATACAGCAGCGGCCACAAATCTGCGTCACTGGCCTCAAGGCGTCCGCCCAGCAATGCGGCGGCCGCGATGAGTCGCTGAGACTTGACGATGCGGCGGTCCGAGAGCTGGATACCGGCCTCACGCAGACGCCGGATCGCGCGAGCCAGGGACGGCCGAACCTGAGTCAGGTCAACCTGTTTCAGCGCCTGTCCAAGTGTGTCCAGCTGGCTCAAGCCCAATAACTGCTGAACCGGGCGTTGCTCGGACTGCCAGCCACCCGCCAACATCGCCTCCAGTTGATTGTCAGGGACTGATTCAACGAACAGGTGCAGAAGGAAACGGTCACCGAACGCTGCCAGTGCCTCGTCGTCGGGCAAGCCATTTGCCGCACCGACGCAGACGCGCAGCGGGCACTGGATCTGCGTATGACCACGGCGAAAGCGCCGCTCGTTAAGCACACCCAACAACGTATTCAAGATGGCTGTAGACCCGAGAAACACCTCGTCGAGGAACACGATATCGGCTTCAGGGAGCATGCCGCTGACGTCTGTTTCGACGGTGCCTTCGCGCAACTTCTTCAGGTCCACCGCGCCGAACAGCTCGGATGGTTCGGTAAAACGCCCCAGCAGGTATTCGAAATAACGTCCGCCCATGGATTGGGCCACCCGCCGCACCACCGCGCTTTTGGCAGTGCCCGGCGGGCCGATCACCAGAATGTGCTCCTGGGCAACGGCAGCCAGAACAATCAACTCGGCGAGCTGCTCACGTCCGACCAAACCTTCGGTGGCGACACGAACAGCCTGGCGAATGTGCAACGCGGCGCTCTGCAATGAGGCAATCATGGGGTCTTCCCTGAAACTGAAGCCGAAGATTCTGCCTGACGGCGGCCTCGGCGGACAAGTTCAGTAACAGGATTAATGTCAGTTTTCGGATAGTTGAATATTGTTTGATAGGGGCGGCCAAGTATTCCTGACAACACGCTGTCGCGATGCAAACACAGGATCTGTAGGAGTGAGCTTGCTCGCGATTTCGGTCTATCAGTCGGTGAATATATTGCCTGTGCTGACGTAATCGCGAGCAAGCTCACTCCTACAGGTCCATGTTTGCTGCGCGACAGCGCGGATTCTGGACGATGAGAGATCTCCTACAGCCTGACCCCCACCTGTCATGGCCGTGAGGCGATCTCGTCCAGATGTTCCAGCAGGTCTTGTGGGTCTTCATACACACGCAAGGCCCCTGCCCGTTCAAGCTCTGCAATGTCATAACCGCCCGATAGCAAGCCGATACCGGTGGCTTTACAGCGGCGTGCAGCAAGCATGTCCCAGACGGCATCGCCAATCACCAGGCATTCCTCGATAGGCACGTCCAGCTTCTCCGCTGCGGCCAGGAACAGATCAGGATCAGGCTTGCCGTATTTCACGTCATCACGGGTAATGATGTTGATCTTGTTGATGTCCAGCTTAAGTGCTTTCAGGTTGATCGTTGCCGTATCAATCCCGCCACTGGTTGCAATGCACCACTTGAAGTTGTCCTGGCTGAGCGTATCAAGCAGCTCTACGGCACCGGGCAGTGCGATGATCTGGCCCTGAAGCCGCTCGTAGGCTTCTGCGTGCTTTTCGCTGAGTCGTTTGGCTTGCGCTTCGCTGATGTCCAGTCCGGTTTCTCTCGACAAGGTCTTGAGCATCAGCCCGCCACTCATGCCGATCTTGCGGTGGATGCGCCACATCGCGAGGGGAATATCCTCGGAGTCCAGGGCTTCTTTCCAGGCTGCAACGTTCTGATAGACGCTGTCTGTGAGCGTGCCGTCCAGATCGAAGATGAACGAAGTTTGCGGTCGCATGGGACTGTTCCTTTAATGAGTGTGAATCGGCGTCTCCATTTTTCGAGTGCCTGTGAACTGAGGTGTTCGGTTTTTCTTCAGTTCCCTTTCCAAATGCGCTGAACGGCCATATTCACAAAGCCCTATGAAATACTTGTACAAGAATTTACATTGGTACAGGTTTTTGCATCACTTCGGCTTACAGCCATCAGGAAAGACGTTTTGAACAGAGAGATGCGTTGATGAGTGCGGTTCGCCGATTGTGCCTGGTGCTGGGCGACCAATTGTCCTTTGACCTTGCTTCGCTGGCCGAGCTGGACGCCGAAAGCGATGCCGTGTTGATGGTCGAGGTCATGGAGGAAGCCAACCATGTGCCTCATCACCCGCAAAAAATCACGCTGATCTTCAGTGCCATGCGGCATTTCGCCGAGGCGTTGAAGGCGCGTAGTTTCCGTGTTCACTACGTTCGGCTGGATGACTCACTGAACAGCGGCTCGGTGCCTGCCGAGCTGCATCGCTGGCAGTCATTGTTGCAGCCGGAAGAAATTCACCTGACCGAGACCGGTGACTGGCGTCTTGAACACTCGATCAAGACATGTGGCTTAGCAATCCAGTGGCACAGCGACACACGTTTTCTCTGCAGTCGTAGCGAATTCTCTGACTGGGCCCAAGGCAAAAAACAGCTGCGGATGGAGTTCTTCTACCGGGAGATGCGCCGCAAAAGCCGGCTATTGATCAATGGCGATGGTACCCCGGTCGGTGGCGCCTGGAACTTCGACGCGGAAAACCGCAAGGCGTTGCCCAAGAACGTGCGCGCTCCCTACCCCGCGCGCTTTTCTACCGACGCAATCACTCAGGAAGTCATTGCACTGGTTCGGGACAGGTTCTCCAGTCACTATGGTGCGCTGGATAGTTTTGACTACCCGGTGACTCATGCAGAGGCGCAGTCTCTATGGGAATATTTTCTGGATTACGGGCTGGCCGGTTTTGGCGATTATCAGGACGCCATGGCCAGCAACGAACCCTTCCTTTTCCACGCCCGCATCAGCGCCGCGCTGAACATCGGCCTGCTGGACCTTCGTCAACTGTGCAGCGATGTGGAATCGGCCTATTGGGCAGGCAGTATTGCCTTGAATGCCGCTGAGGGCTTCATTCGCCAACTGATCGGCTGGCGTGAATATGTACGTGGCGTCTATTGGTTAAAGATGCCGGACTACGCCAGCGGCAATTCATTCGGCAACACCAGGTCGCTGCCGGAGTTCTACTGGACCGGTAAAACCAGAATGAACTGCATGAGTCAGGCCATCGGTCAAAGCCTGGAATACGCCTATGCGCATCATATTCAGCGCCTGATGGTGACCGGCAACTTCGCGCTGCTTGCCGGCATTGCGCCGCCGCAGATATGCGAGTGGTATCTGGCGATTTACATGGATGCCTTCGACTGGGTCGAGCTGCCCAACACATTGGGCATGGTCATGCATGCCGATGGTGGCTACCTCGGCTCCAAACCCTACTGCGCCAGCGGTCAGTACATCAAGCGCATGTCCAACTACTGCGGGGACTGCGCTTATAAAGTGACTGAAAGTACGGCTGACAATGCCTGTCCTTTCAACTCGCTGTACTGGCACTTCCTGATGCGTCACGGCAACCTTCTGCGCAGTAATCAGCGCATGGGCATGATCTACAAGAATCTTGACCGCATGCCCGTATCGAAACAGCAAGCACTCTGGCAGCGCGGCGAGATGCTGCTTGCGAAGCTGGATGCTGGGGAGATGATTTAAAGCAAATCGTTTGTTAAGCCTGACGCTGCGCTATAGCGAATCAAACATAGAACCTGTAGGAGCGCGCTTGCCCGCGATAGCGTCAGCGCAGTCGATATATGTATCGACTGACGCACGGAAACGCGGGCAAGCGCACTCATCAAACAACACGCAAACCACTGGATTGAAATGCATTTTCTGTAGGAGCTGCCGAAGGCTGCGAAGCATTTCTCCTGATAAACCGCGATCGCAGCCTTCGGCAGCTCCTACAGGTCCCGTGTTTACTTAGCGAAAGCGTAGTGTCAGGGACACCGGGATGCCCTTACAGAAAAGCACTCCAAATCAGGCAGTGGCATTTGTTGGACAGGAGATGCATTGAAAAAGAATGAGTTGCCCGTAAAAACCTGCGTCGTCTGCGGCCTGCCTTTTACCTGGCGCAAGAAGTGGGCGCGTTGCTGGGATGAAGTCCGCTACTGCTCGGAGCGTTGTCGACGAAACAAGCGCGCCGAGCATTCAAGTTAAAAAGCCAGATGTCCGAAACGGTCCTGCACTGGTCCTGCCCATGTCTATCGTCGTTACCGCTGTGTGCTTACCATGGGATCTCTTAAACGCCTCTCACAGAGCAAAGAGAACAGACCATGAGTAACAAAGCCCTGATCGTCATTGATGTGCAGCACTCGTTCCGCCACTCTACCTACTGGTCCGAAACTGACCTGCCGACTTACCTGAAAAACCAGCAAGCGTTGATTGACGGGTGTGTCCAGCAAGGCATCCCCGTGGTACAAGTCTTCCACGTCGAGGAGCAGGGACACTTCTCTCTGGCGTCAGGTCACGTGAAAACCCTGGACGAACTGTCCATCCAACCGGATGTGGTCATTCACAAGCGTTTTCACAGCGCGTTCGCTGGCACTCCACTCGCCGCCTGGCTGACTGAAAGACATATCAATTCACTGATCATCAGCGGCATCCGCACTGAACAGTGTTGCGAAACCACCACACGGCAAGCCTCAGACAGCGGCTTCTCCGTAGACTTCGTCAGCGAGGCGACTTTGACTTTCCCCATGACTCACCCACGCAGCGGTCGCACCTACAGCCCCGCAGAGATTCGCGAGCGTACCGAACTGGTGCTGGAAGATCGCTTTGCCCGGATCGTCACCGTTACCCAGGCGCTCGAAGGTTGAAACAATGACGATCCCGGTGCTGTTTGTACTGCTGCCCAATGTGCTGATGCTTGATCTGGCAGGCCCGGCGGAAGTACTGCGGCTTGCCGCGCAAGGTGACAGCGAAACAGCGCTGAAGGTTGATCTGCAGTACGTCAGCCCGGTTGCGTCGCTGCAATCTTCAATCGGGTTGCCATTGTCCGGTTTGGCACCACTGCCAGAGTTTCTGATGCCTGGGACGTTGGTGGTGCTGGTCGGCTCTACCACCGGGACAACACCCGCACAGCAGCTTCAGTTCGAGCAGGCCAGCGTGGTCGTCACTGACTGGTTGCAACGGGTATTTGAGCCATCAGGAAACCGGCTGGTGTGCATCTGCGCAGGAGCGTTGATCGCCGCTAAAGCGGGCCTTCTGGAGGGTCGGCAATGCACGACTCATCACTCTCTGTGCGCCACTTTGCAAACCATTGCACCCAACGCGCGGGTGCTGGAGAACCGACTGTATGTCACTGACGGGCCGATCAGTTGCAGCGCTGGTGTAACCGCAGGTATCGACCTGATGCTGCATCTGGTCGCAGAGCTGGCGGGACCGCAACTGGCCTGTTCTGTGGCGCGGGACATGGTGGTGTACATGCGTCGTGGCGGCGCTGACCCGCAACTATCGCCCTGGATTGCCGGGCGCAATCATCTGCATCCCGCGCTGCACCGTGTGCAGGACGCAATCACTGCGGCGCCTTGTGACGACTGGAGTGTTACCCGCATGGCAAGCCTGGCGTGCACCAGCAGCCGACATCTGGCGCGCCTGTTTCAAGAGCACGCGGGCATCAGCCCGCTTGATTACCTGCACCGGCTGCGCGTCAGCGTCGCCCGTGAACTGCTGGCCCAATCGACCCTTGATATGGAAGCGATAGCCGAGCGTGCCGGGTTTGGATCGGCGCGACATTTGCGGCGGATCTGGGGCAAGTATGAGGCCACGCCACCGTCGGAAAGCCGCTCGGGTTGAATAAGCTGTTGACGCGCTGACAGCAGGATATAGATCCTTAGGTGCTTGCCTGCAAATCAAAGTCCGCAGTTTTTCAGACGTGCCGCGGTGTCGCCATCGCGGGCAAGCCTCGCTCCCACAGGACCTACGCAATCTCAAGTACGGTAGTCAGAATATCGCCTTGCCGGCCCAGCAAAGAGCACGCAGCCTACCGAATCTCGTTGACGTACATGAAGTGCTCAGTACTTGCGCGCTGATGGGTCATCATCACCGGCGTGGCGGCCTGATCGAAAGACACCGCATCAATTATCATCACCGCATGGGGCGCAGTCAGTTCCAGTAACCGGCAATCTTCCTCATTGGCCAGCCCGGCCGTCAGTTGCTCCCGCACAGCGGCAACGCGCAGACCGTATTGCTCCAGCAGATAGCGATAGAGCAGCTCCGGCAGTTCGTCCGGGCCAGGAAAATCCGGCACTTTACTGGCCACGATCGTGAACTGCTCGTGCATCGCGGGCACACCATCGATGCTGCGTAGACGGTGCAAGCGATAAACCGGGCTTCCCTCTTCAATCAGGAGCTTTTCAGCGTCCTTCGCATTCGCCTCTCCCAACTGGTAATCAAGCAACACGGTGCGCGATTTCAGCAGCGCGCCTTCCTTATTGTGCAAACGGAAGTACTGGAAGAAATAACGCAGGTTGTGCAGCGGAGCCCAGCCCGTCACCACGGTGCCCGTCTTGCGCCGACGCATCAGCATCCCTTCGGACACCAGCTCGGCCAACGCGCGGCGGATGGTGCCAACTGAAACGCCGAAATCGGCCGCCAAAGCATTCTCACTGGGTATGACCGTGCCGCTGGCCCATTCGCCGAGAAGGATCGCCTCGGAGATGTGCCGTTTGACCACCTCATAAAGGGGCGCGCTGTCGTTTTCGCTCAATCGCGAGAAATTCACAGGTGCAGGCGGCGGGTTGTTGTCTGTCATCTTTTTTCCTTGACGGGCCGTGCATGGATACTTAACTATAAACTATATAGAAATACATCGAGAGCGAAAAATGACGACGAATGCGGCGCTGAAACAGGCACTCGAGTCGATCGAGGCGGATCATGATTCGCTCATCCACGATCTGCAACGCATGATCGCGGTAGACACCTGTTTTCCTCCGGGGGCGGGCTACGGCGCGTTCGCCGACCTCATGGATGAGTTGGTCGCGCCGTTAGGGATGGAAACGCGCCGCGTCACAGTGCTCGAAGCACTGTGGCAGACCCGCAGCGGCGAAGCCTATGGCGAACGCATCAATGTTGTCGCTCGCCGGACCGGCGATCAGGAAGTCTGCAGCCTATATTTCCATGTCGATACCGTACCGCCGGGCGACGGCTGGACTCAGCCACCGCTGCAACTGACCGAGGTCGGAGGCAAACTTATTGGCCGCGGCACCGCTGACATGAAAGGCAGCATCGCCTCTACCCTCACCGCCTTGCGTGCAGCCCAGCGTTTCAAGTTGCCGCTGCGCTATTGCCCGGCGTTGTTGCTGTGCACTGACGAAGAAGGCGGCCTGTACCCAGGCATCCGTTATCTGGCCGAACAACAGTTGGTCGAAGGCCACATCCTCAGCTTCAACGGCGGCGCAGCACCCCGGATCTGGGCGGGCTGCTTTGGCAGTATCGATCTGAAGATAACGGTCAAAGGCCGCTCCTCGCACTCCGGTGAGCCGGTCAATGCAATCAATGCCATTGAACAGAGCCTGCCGCTGCTTAATGCGCTGCACAGCCTGAAGCTCGACGTGCAAAAACGAGCCTGGCCGATGCCCTCGCCGCCGCATTACAACGGCGCCCCGCTGATTTCACGCATGACACTGGCCGCCGCCCACGGTGGCAGCAAGGGATCAACCGTCCCCGCGCAGTTCGAGATTCTGATCAATCGCCGCTATGCGCCGCAGGAGCCTTACGAGCAGGTCATGGCCGAGTTGGAAAACTGCATTGAGAGCGCCATGGCGGATAGCGAAGCGTTGTCCGTCGAGCATGAAGTTATTGGTCATCTGGCTCCGGTGGCCGACCCTACAGGTCCCCACTGGCCACGTTGGCAGGCTGCGCTGGGCGTTGGCTTCGGTTTCACCCCGGAGCAGTTTCAGTGCTATGGCTCGTCGAGCAGTTCCGACATGGGCTGGGTGCAGCAAGCCGGGATTCAGGAGATTCTGCTGGGTGGACTGATCCGCCCGGAAAGCCGTATTCATGCTGCGGACGAGTACACCACACGCAGCGACCTGGTGGCTCTGGCGCAGTCGATTCTGGCCTATCTGGCCGCTGATTTCGATTCGCCGGATTCTTTTGAATCACCTGCTGACTGAACACTGGAAACACCGAAGACCGGCATCAAGACTGGTTATCGGCTTTTTACCTGGCTGCCCTATGCCCACTCATTGCTAAGTGAAGTATCGCCATGACTAACGTTTTCAGGCTCAACCGTCGTCGTTTTCTGACCACCTCCGCCATCGTTACCGGCGCGGCTATGCTGCCGTTTTCCGGCACACTATGGGCTGCGGCTGCTGCACGCAAAGGCGGCACGCTGCGTATCAGCGTCGACCAGGCGGTGGGCATGCTCAACCCGCTGCTGGCACGGGTTAACCCCGAATATCTGCTCAGCGAACTGCTTTATAACGGCCTGACCCGCCTGAGCCAGGACATGCAGGCCGAACCGGATCTGGCGCAATCCTGGAGCCACAACGATACGCTGACCGAATGGACATTCACCCTGCGCAGCAATCTGCGATTCCACGACGGCAGCGCCTGCACCGCCAAGGACGTCGCCGCCAGCCTGCAAGCGATCCTTGATCCCAAAACCGCTTCGCCCGGCCTGCGCAACATCGGCCCGATTCAAACTGTCGAAGCGCTGGATGACCTGCGCGTCAAAATCACCACCAGCGCCCCGTATGCCGACCTGCCAGTGAGCCTGGCCTACCCGGACGCCAAGATCGTCCCGGCCGCCATCGTGCAAGGCGATCTGGCTCGACTGTCCCGCGAAGCGGTGGGCACCGGTCCGTTCAAGCTGGTGTCGTTCGAACCGGAACGCATGGTGGTGGTCGCCCGCAACGAACACTTTCATGACCCGGAGCGCCCGCACCTGGATCGTATTGAAATCCGCGTCTATCCCGATCCGTCCGCGGAAAGCTCGGCGCTGATGTCAGGCGACATTGACCTGATGCTCTCGGCGCAAGCCACAGAGTTCAGCCGTCTCAGTGCTGCCAGCGGCGTAAAAGGCCTGCGCGTCCCGTCCGGGCAGTTCCTGAATATCAACATGGCGTGCGATCAGCCACCGTTCAACGATGTGCGGGTTCGTCAGGCGCTGTCTCTTTGCGTCGACCGCGCTGCCCTCGTGGATTTTGTGGCGGAAGGTTTTGGTACTCCCGGCAATGACACCCCGCTCAATGCTGCTTACCGCTATCACAGCGATATCGCCTTGCGAGAGGCCAATATCGAGCAGGCCAAAAAGCTGCTGGCCGACGCCGGTTATCCCAACGGTCTGGCCATCACGCTGGTGGCTTCGGACAAACCGTCCACGCGTACTCAGTTGGGTATTGCTGTCCGCGAAATGGCCAAGCCAGCCGGCTTCAACATCAATGTTGCGACCATGGCCAACAGCACTTATCTGGATCAGGTCTGGAAGAAAGGCAATTTCTACGTCGGCTTCTACAACATGCAGCCTTCCGCCGACGCGGTGTTCTCGCTGCTGTACACCTCGAATGCCGCCTGGAATGAAACCCGCTGGAACAACGCCGATTTCGACGCAGCAGTGACTGCAGCCCGTGGCACCGATGACCCGGTCAAGCGCGCCGCCCTGTACGCCACCGCGCAGAAACTGATGCACGAGCAGGTGCCATCGCTGATTCCGACGTTCTTCGATGTGCTGGCCGCGCAACGCAACTACGTTCAGGGCTACCAGTTGCACCCACGCGGTGCAGTGTTCCGGCTCGATCAGGCGTGGCTGGACGACAGCGCGCCCAAGCGTGGATGAACCGAGGATAAATCTGTGACTGCTGCTTATCTGACCAAGCGTTTGCTGTTGGTCGTGTACACCCTGCTGATCGTTTCACTGCTGGTCTTTGCCATCACGCAACTGCTCCCGGCAGATGCAGCGGTGACGTTGCTGGGCCAGAACGCCACGCCTGAAGCCCTTGAAGCGCTGCGTGCCAGGCTTGGGCTGGATCAGCCCGCCTGGCTGCAATTCAGTCACTGGTTGATGGGGGTTCTGCAAGGCGACCTGGGTGTGTCAATGCGCAACGGCCAGCCGGTACTCGGTTCACTGCTTGATGCGCTGGGCCGCTCATTATTGCTGGCAAGCTGCTCGTTGCTGCTGATGCTGGCGGTGGCGATTCCGCTGGGAATCATCGCCGCTGTGCGCCGAGGACGTCCGGTGGACCTGATCATCGGCGTGCTGTCGTACATCGGCGTGTCGTTGCCCGAGTTCGTCACGGCCACGCTGCTGGTTCTGCTGTTCGCTGATTTCTGGCAACTGCTACCGGCGACCGGCTATGTGCCGCTGGGCGATAACGTCGTCGAAAGCATTCGCCACCTGATTCTGCCGACGCTGACGGTGTCGATGATCATGGTCGCCCACGTCTCGCGCATGGTGCGCTCGGAAATGATCGACGTTCTGGAAACCGACTATATACGCGCCGCACGCCTCAAAGGCCTCACGCGGCGGCGGGTATTGCTGCGTCATGCGCTGCGCAACGGCTTGTTGCCGACCATCACCATTGTCGCGCTGGACGTGGGCTACCTGCTGGGCGGCATCGTCGTAGTCGAGGAGATTTTCAACATTCCCGGCATCGGCCGCGAACTGCTGGTAGCAGTCGCCGCTCGCGACTTGCCGGCGATTCAGGGCGGTGTGTTGATCCTTGCCGCTACTTATTGCGTGGTCAACTTTGTGGCTGACCTGACCTATGCCTATCTCGACCGGCGAATTCAATATGCGTAATGTTTTCTACCGGCTGCTGACAACGCCGCAAGGCTTGCTGGGCAGTCTTATCTTGCTGCTGGCGGTGGTGCTGGTCATTGCTGGGCCCGCGCTGGCCCCGTTCGACCCGGAAGCCATTTCAATTCTCACCCGCTACAAAGCACCCAGCCTGACGCACTGGCTGGGTACCGACCAGATGGGCCGCGACATCCTCAGTCGTGTACTGGTCGGGGCTCAGGCAACGATCTCGCTGTCAGTGTTTGCTACCGCCATGGCGATGCTCATCGGCGCATTACTGGGCACTGTCAGCGGTTACCTCGGTGGTCGCGTCGACGAAGCACTGATGCGAACGCTGGATGCGGTAATGGCAATCCCCACGCTGTTATTTGCAATGCTGATTGTCAGCACGCTCGGCAAAAGCGATTTCAATGCGGTACTGGCGATCACCATTGCCTTCGTGCCAGGCATGGCGCGTATCGCCCGCAGCGTTGCCCTCGCAGCCCGCCGCCAGGACTACGTCAATGCCGCAATCGCCCGAGGTGAATCCACCGCCTACATCGTGGTGCGGGAGATGTTGCCCAATATCGTCGCACCGATCATTGTCGAGGCGACCATCCGCGTGGCCTTCGCGATCATGCTGTTTGCCACCTTGAGCTTCCTCGGTCTTGGCGCACAACCGCCCCAGCCTGAATGGGGGCTGATGGTTGCCGAAGCGCGGCGCTACTTCTTCCAGGCTCCGTGGATGATGCTGATGCCGGGCCTGGCAATCGCCATCATTGCGATCGGCTTCAATCTGCTGGGCGATGGCTTGCGCGATGCCCTTAATCCCAAGGGGCAGCGCTCATGAGTACGGTTTTGCAAGTGGCTGACTACAGCCTCGACTATCAATTGCCCACAGGCGCCCTGAACGTCCTGCAAAACATCGATTTCAGTGTTGCAGCCGGCGAAGTCGTCGGGCTGGTCGGTGAGTCCGGCTCGGGCAAGACCACCCTTGGCTGGGCAATCATGCGTTACCTGGCCAGCAATGCCCGGGAGATGGGCGGCAGCATCAGCCTGCAAGGCGAAAACCTGCTGCAAATGCCTCAACGTGAGGTGGAGAAGCTGCGTGGCGGTCGCCTGGGCATGATTTTTCAAGACCCTAGCGCATCGCTTAATCCGACCCTCAGCCTCGGCGAGCAAGTGGTCGAAGTCCTGACACACCACCGGGATCTGGGCTATCGCGAGGCCTGGGCCCTGGGCGAACAATTGCTGGCCGACGTTGATCTGAAAGACCCTGCCGCAATGATGAAGCGCTTCCCCCACGAAGCCTCCGGTGGCGAGAAGCAACGTGTGCTGATCGCAACCGCCTTCGCTTGCCGCCCGCAGTGCCTGATTTTCGATGAGCCGACCACGGCACTCGACGTGATCAGCTCCGCGCAGATCCTGCAGTTGTTTCGCCGTCTGCGTGAAGAAACCGGCGTTGCTTCTTTATATATCTCCCATGACCTGGCGCTGGTGTCGCGCGTTGCGGACCGGGTGTGCGTGCTCAATCAGGGGCGCATCGTCGAACAGGCTCGTGGCGGACGCATTTTCAGCGCCCCAAGTGATCCTTACACGCAACGTCTGGTGGCGGCTGTTCCGGCTGCGGACAAACGTCTGCTGGATGAAAAGAGATCCGTCGGCCCCGCACTGTTGCAAGTCAGCGACCTCAACGTCCGCTACGGGCGGCCAAGCTTGCTGGACAGTCTGCTGCGGCGTAAATCCGTGCCGTCCATGGGCGCCCGCGACATGAACCTGAGCATGGCGCGGGGCGAAATTCTCGGCATCATCGGCGAGTCCGGCTCGGGTAAATCAACCCTCGCCAAGGCCCTGACTGGCTTGACGCCGTTTACCGGCACTGTGTATTTCGACGGCAAACCGATCTGCGGCCCTGCGCAAATGGATCGCGATTACCGGCGCAAGGTGCAGATCATCTTTCAGCACCCGGACGCCTCGCTTAATCCACGACAGACGATTGGCCAGATCCTATCCCGACCGCTGCGTCTGTATGGCTTGAACGAAGGAGAAACCGAAGCGGAGGCGATCGCACGCCTGCTCCGCGAAGTGCGTTTGCCAGAAGACTTTGCCACTCGCCATCCCCACGAGTTGTCGGGTGGACAAAAACAGCGTGTCGCCATCGCCCGCGCTTTTGCCGCCCGCCCTGAACTGGTGATCTGCGATGAAATCACCGCCGCGCTGGACGTCTCGGTGCAGGCCACGGTGATCGAACTGCTACTGGAACTGCGCCGACAGCACGGCACCGCGTACCTGTTCATTACTCATGATCTCAATCTGATCAGGCAGATAGCCCACCGGATTGCCGTTATGTACCGCGGTGATCTGCTGGAAATTCTGCCCGCCGTGGGCATGGCCGCTCAGGCAACCCACCCTTATACCCGCGCCCTGCTCGACGCAGTGCCGCAGCCTTTGAATGAATTGGAGCGCATTGATGAAGAGCCACAGCATGACGCCTGAAGCGCTACTCGACCGCATTGACGAGGCGTACTGCCTGGATTTTCTGGCGCGCATGGTGCAGCACAAAAGCTACAGCGCCACCCCCGAAGAACGGCTACTGGCCGAGTACATGGCAGGGCAAATGGCGGAGCTGGGGCTGGACGCCAGACTGATGCCGGTGCCGGGCGAACGCCTGAACGCCATTGGCACGCTCAAGGGCCAGGGCGGCGGTCACAGCTTGTTGTTCAATGGGCATCTCGACACCAACCCGGTGACTGAAGGCTGGACGGTGGATCCGTGGGCCGGAAAGATTGATGAGGAGTTCATCTACGGCATCGGTGTTTCCAACATGAAGGCTGGCGATGCAGCGTATTTTTGCGCACTGAAAACCTTGATTGACGCCGGGATCAAGCTCAAGGGCGATGTGATCCTCACTTATGTGGTGGGTGAACTGCAGGGTGGCATCGGGACCATTGCGGCCATCGAGCAAGGTGTGAAAGCGGACTATTTCATCAATTCCGAACCCACTGACCTGCAAGCCGTGACTCTGCATGTGGGTTCGTTGATGTTCGTCATCGAGCTGACCGGCGACACCCGTCACCTGTCCAAACGCGAAGAGGCCGTGGACGTGATCACCGCTGCGGTGCAGTTGATCCCGCAGATCAACGGCATCACCTTCAGCGGCGCGCGTTCGCCGGAGCATGAGAAGGTCAATCGCGGCCATATCGGAGTGGTGCGAGGTGCGCTGGGCCGTGATCTTGAAGAATGGCGTCCGCCACAGGTTGCAGACTTTCTGCGCCTGCGCGGTTCGGCCCGCTACACACCGGGCCAAACCGTGGAGTCAGTGCTGGCTGATTTGCAGCGCCTGCTGGATCAGCTCTGCGAGCAATTCCCCGGACTACAGGCAACGCTGATCAATGACAGTGACAACCAGCCGCTGATGCCGCCGTTCGAGGTGTCCTATGACTCGTTGATCGTCAAGGCGGTCAACACTGCTTATGAGCAGGTTCGTGGCGAGCCGCAGCCGACCGGGATCATCACCCCGCCCGCTTATTTCGGCACTGACGCTGCGCACTTCTACCAGCGTCTGGGCATGCAAGGCGTGGTCTGCGGTCCGGGCGGCAAGTTCAACACCATGCCGGACGAACGCGTACACATCAGCGATTATCTGGACATGGTGCGCGTCTATATCCTGGCCATCCTCAGCATTTGTGAGGTTGCTGAGTAACTCAAGCGTACCCGGATTCTGTGTGCGAGGCTTGACTGCGATTCAGGCGCTGAGGTCTTTCAGTCCAACTGCTGCGGTACAGCCAATTCCAGACGGTGGATTTCCACTAAGCCTTGAGTTGGCTTTATATCTGAGGCGCCTGTATCGCGGGCAAGCCCGGCTCCCACATGAGATCGCATTCCCCTGTGGGATCGAGGCTTGCCCGCGATTCAGGCGCTGAGGTCTTTCAGTCCAACTGCTGCGGTACAGCCAATTCCAGACGGTGGATTTCCGCCAAGCCTTGAGTTGGCTTTATATCTGAGGCGCCTGTATCGCGGGCAAGCCCGGCTCCCACATGAGATCGCATTCCCCTGTGGGATCGAGGCTTGCCCGCG